>JBOGHQ010000278.1:0-12409 GCA_050744785.1 Acidimicrobiales bacterium
GGTGCGGGTGGAGTCCTCGTAGAACAGCGACACCACCGTCCTGCCCCGCAGGGCCGGCACCTTGGGGATGGCGCGGGCGCTGACCTCCACGAAGGAGTCGGTCATGCGCAGGATCTCCTCGATCCCCTCCGGCCCCAGGTCGGAGATGCTCAGGAGATGGCTGTTCACGACCGGGCGTCCCTACGCGAGACGGTGGTGCCGATGTCGACGCCGTGGTCGGTGACGTCCACCAGCTCGTGGCGGGCGGTGGGGAGGTTCTTGCCCACGTAGTCGGGCCGGATGGGCAGCTCCCGGTGGCCCCGGTCCACCAGGACGGCCAGCTGGACGGCACGGGGCCGGCCGTAGTCGTTGAGGGCGTTGAGAGCGGCCCGCACGGTGCGCCCCGTGAACAGCACGTCGTCCACCAGGACCACGGTGAGGCCGTCGAGGTGGAAGCTGATGTCGGTGACGGCCTCGGGGATGAGCGGGCGCAGCCCGATGTCGTCCCGGTAGAAGGTGGCGTCCAGCGTCCCCACCGGTACCGAGGAGCCCTCGATGCGCTCCAGCTCGGCGGCCAGCCGGCGGGCCAGCGGGACGCCCCCGGTCTGCAGGCCCACCAGGGCCACGTTCTCCAGGCCGTGGTTGCGCTCCAGCACCTCGTGGGCGATGCGGGTGATGGCCCGGCGCACGTCGTCAGCCGACATCACCGTGGCCCTGGCAACGAAAACGCCCCCACGAGGGGGCGTCAGTGCACGTTCACGCTCTGCCATCGACCACCGCGGCCATGCCGCTACCTCCTGTCCGTTCGGGCCTCGCCGGACCCGCTTCACGGTCAGGACTGCAACCTAGCAGGTCGCGCCGGCGTGCCCCGGAACTGGTCCCGAAAACGATACCGACGCGGTCTCGTTTTCGGGACCAGTTCGTACGGGGCGTGCCGTGGAGTGACTACTGAGGGCGGACCTCGCCGGCCACTGCGGCCAGCACGCCGTTCACGAAGCGGCCCGACTCGTCGGTGGAGTACCGCTTGGCCAGCTCCACCGCCTCGGAGATGACGGCGGCGAGGGGGACGTCGGGACGCTCCAGCAGTTCGTAGACGGCCAGCCGCAGCAGGTTGCGGTCGACGGCGGGCATGCGGTCCAGCGTCCAGTCGATGGCGAAGCGTCCGATGAGCTCGTCGATCTGCTCCCGGTGGGTGCCCACCCCTCGAACCAGATCGGCCACGAACGGCTCGGCCTGCAAGGGCAGTTCGGCCAGCAGCTCGGCCGGTGTCAGCTCCTTGACCTCCGCCTCGTAGAGCAGCGACAGGGCCCGCTCCCGGCCCTCCCGGCGGGAACCGACGGTCACCGGGCCTGGTCCGCGCCGGCCGCCATCACCCGGAGACCCGGGTGAGGTACTCCCCCGTGCGGGTGTCGACCTTGAGCCGGTCACCCTCGTTGACGAAGAGGGGCACCTGGACCACCAGCCCGGTCTCCAAGGTGGCCGGCTTGCGGGCACCGGAGACCCGGTCGCCCTGCACGCCCTGCTCGGTGGCGGTGACCGTGAGCTCCACCGCAGCGGGCAGGTCCACGCCCACGATCTCGGTGCCGTACATCTGCAGCACCGCCGAGTCGCCCTCTTTCAGGAAGCGGTCGGAGGAGCCGAGGGAGGGGGCATCCACGTGGAGCTGGTCGTAGGAGATGGTGTCCATGAACACGTACTGCTCGCCGTCCCTGTACAGGTACTGCATCTCCTTCTTCTCCACCAGGGCCTGCTCCAACTTCTCGTCGGCCCGGTAGGTGCGGTCGATGACGGCCCCGGTGCGCACGTTCTTGAGCTTGGTGCGGACGAAGGCGCCGCCCTTCCCCGGCTTGACGTGCTGGAACTCGACGACCGAGAACAGGCCCTCCGGCAGGTTGAGGGTCATGCCGTTTCGCAGGTCGTTGGTGGAGACGGTCATGCGATGACGAGGTCCTTGGGTGCGAGGGTGAGGGGCCGGCAGCCATGGTCGGTGACGACCACGGTGTCCTCGATGCGGACGCCACCGTGCTCCGGAAGGTACACGCCCGGTTCCACCGTGACGACCTGGCCGGCGGCGAGGGTGTCGCCGGAGGTGGCCGACACCGTGGGGGCCTCGTGGATGTCGAGGCCAACGCCGTGGCCGGTGGAGTGCAGGAAGGCGTCGCCCCAGCCGGCGGCGACGATGACGTCGCGGCAGGTGCGGTCCACCTCGGCGGCGGCCACGCCGGCCCGCACCGCGGCCACACCAGCCCGCTGGCTCTCGGCCACCACCTCCACCATGCGGGCCATGGTCTCCGACCGCACCGGGCCGGCCGAGATGGTGCGGGTCATGTCGGAGCAGTACCCGTCGACCACGGCACCGAAGTCGATGACCACCAGCTCGCCCTCCTCGATGCGGCGGGCCGAGGGGCGGGCGTGCGGCTTGGCGCCGTTGGGGCCGGACGCGACGATGGTGTCGAACGAGCTGGCGGTGGCGCCGCCCCGGCGCATCTCGAAGTCGAGGGCCATGGCCACGTCGAGCTCGGTGGCCCCGCCCGCCAGCAGCGGCCGGATGGCGGCGAAGGCCTGGTCGGCCACATGGGCGGCGGCTGCCATGCGGGCCACCTCGCCCTCGTCCTTGACCCGGCGCAGGGCCTCCACCAGCCCCTCGGTGGGGATCAGCTCGGCGGTGGGGAACCACTCCGAGGCGAAGCTGCGCTGGCGGGCCCAGGTGACGCTGGCCGCCTCCAGGCCCAGCCGGCCCAGGTGGGCGGCGGCCGACGAGAGGCCCTCCCTCTGGGCGGCCAGGTTGCCCACCACCGGTCGAGCCTCCACGCCCACCCCGGCCAGCTGCTCGGCGGCCTGGAACTGGTAGCGGCCGTCGGTGGCCATCACCAGCTCGTCGGGCAGGACGAGGAGGAGGGCGGCCGATCCGCTGAAGCCGGTGAGGTAGCGGATGTTGGCCAGGTTGGTGACCAGTACCGCGTCGCACCCGGCGTCGCCGAGGCGTTCCCGCAGCCGGGGGAGGCGCCCGGCCACGTCCATGGGCGGGAGGAGGGCGACGTCGATCGAGGTCATGGCTCGGGTTTCTCCAGCAATCGGGCCACCGCCAGGACGGCCAGCTCGTACCCCAGGCCGCCGAAGCCGGCGATGGTGCCGTCGGCCACGGGTGCCACCACCGACGTGTGACGCCACGCCTCACGCCCGTTCGGGTTGGACAGATGCAGTTCGATGACCACGCCGTCGAAGGCGTCGAGGGCATCGGCCAGGGACCAGGCATAGTGGGTCAGGGCGCCCGGATTGATGACGATGGCCTGGCAGCGGCCGCGGGCGGCGTGGACGGCCTCGACCAGCTGGCCCTCGTGGTTGGACTGGACGTGGTCGAGGAACACCCCGCACCGCTCGGCCATGGCGCGGGCCGCGGCCACGTGGTCCTCGAGGGACTCGGCGCCGTAGATCTCGGGCCGGCGCTCCCCCAGCAGGTTCAGGTTGGGGCCGGACAAGAGCAGCACCCTGGGCCCACTCACGGTTGCACTTCCTTCAGCACTGCCTCGACGTCGGGCCTGGGGACGTCGGGGACGGGCTCCACGCCGGCCGGCCCGTCGAGGACGAGGTTCAGGCCCCCTGCCGACTTCTTGTCCCTGGTCATCAGCTCGATGAGCAAGGTCACGTCGCTGCCGGGCGGCAGGGTGTCGGGCAGGCTGTACTCGCGCACCACCTGCACGTGGTAGCGGGCCCGGTCCTCGCCGATGCGCCCGAGACGGACGGCCAACCGGGCTGCGAACACCAGGCCGATGGCCACCGCCTCGCCATGGCGCAGGTCGTAGTGGCCGGCCGTCTCCAGTGCGTGGGCGAGGGTGTGCCCGTAGTTCAGGCAGCTGCGGGAGCGGCTCGGGCCGGCCGGTGGAGCGCCCCCGAAGGCCTCCCGCTCGTCGGCGGTGACGAACTCGGCCTTGATCCCCACCGCCCGGGCGATGCGCGCGTCGAGGGCCAGGGCTTCCAGCCGCTCGCCCTCCTTCCCGAGGAAGTGGTACTTGGCCAGCTCCCCGCAGCCGCTGCGGTACTCACGCTCCGGCAGGGTGGCCAGCACGTCGGTGTCGCACAGCACCGCCGCCGGCTGCCAGAAGGCACCGACCAGGTTCTTGCCCTCCGGGAGGTTGACACCGGTCTTGCCGCCCACCGCGGCGTCGACCTGGCCGAGCAGCGTGGTGGGGACGTGCACCACGGGCACGCCGCGGTGGTACACGGCGGCGGCGAACCCGGCCGCGTCGGTGACCACGCCGCCGCCGACCGCCACCACCACGTCGCCCCGGGTGAGGCCGAAGGCGGCGAAGCGGCGGCACAGGCCCTCCACCGTGGTGAACGACTTTGCCTGCTCCCCCGGCCCGATGGTGACGACCTCGGCCGGCACGCCGGGGTCCACCGTGACCGGGATGCCGTCCTGGGTCACGACGGCCGCCCGCCGGGCCGATGACGGGACGGCGGCGGCCAGCTGGTGCCGGGCGCCGGCGCCCACCATGACGTCGTAGGAGCGGGGCCCGAGGTCGACGGGCACGACGATCACGGCAGTGCCCCGATGATCTGGTCCACCGTCTCCTCGGGGGTGAGGTGCTCGACGTCGACCACCACGTCGGCCAGCTCGGCGTAGAGGGGGCGACGGTCGGCGTAGAGGCGGGCCAGCGCCGCGGCCGGGTCGTCGCCGAGCAGCGGGCGGCCGTGCCCGTCGCCCACCCGCTGGGCCAGCGTGGCCACCGGGGCCCGCAGCCATACCACGGTGCCCCCCTGGCCCAGCCGGGCCCGGTTGTCGGGATCCAGCACGGCTCCACCCGCCACCGACACGACCACGGGGCCGTCGGAGGCCACCGCCTCGGCCAGGGCCCGCTTCTCCTCGGCCCGGAAGGCGGCCTCGCCCCGCTCGGCGAACAGCTCCGGGACGGTGCGGCCGGTGCGGCGCTCCACCTGCTCGTCGCTGTCCAGGTAGGGGTACCCCAGGCGGGCGGCCAGCGCGGTGCCAATGGTGGTCTTGCCGGCGCCCATCATCCCCACCAGCAGGATCCGCCTAACCAACGCGGCAAGGGTGGGCGCCGGGGAGCACCCACCCATGCTACTTGGAGGAGGTTTTGCCTCCTCCGGCTACTTCAGGACCTCTTCGCCCCTGCAGAGCTGGAACTGGTCGTCGCCGAAGAGGAACCGGCCGCAGCGGGTGTTGGCGTCGAGCGAGACGACCTTGAAGTTGGTGGCGAAGGCGTCGCCCGCCGCCACCTTGGACACCGTGTCGTTCACCCGGACGTTGGCCACCGTGCGGCCCCCATCGGCGAAGACGTCGAGGACGGCGACCCTGATGGTGGTGCGAGTCGGCTCGGTGGCCTGGACGCCGGTCGTGGCCACCGCGGGCGTCGCGGTGGGAGCCACCGCCGTGGCTACCGCGGCCGGCGTGGCGGTGACCGCAGCGGGTGACACGGTGGGGCGAGGAGCGGCGGCTGGCGCCGGTGCCGCCTTGGTGGCGTTCCGCAGGGCGACGAAGGGGTTCTTGGTGGTGAAGACCTCGAAGGTCTCGGCCGTGGCCGGCGCCTCGGGCGTGGCCGGCGCCGCCGGGGTGGCCGGCGCCGCCGTCGCACCGGTGCCGGTCCGGGCCGATGCGGTCGGGTTGGAGCGGCGGGAGGACGATGCGGCGTCGTCGCCTCCGCCGCCCCCGCCGCCGGCCATGACCTTGCTCCCGAGGAGGACCGCCAGCACCAGGGCGGCGCCCACCCCTACCAGCACCGCCAGGCGGCGGCGGGAGTCAGTGGCTTCGACAGGGGCGGTCATGACCGTGCTCCAGTGGTCGAGGCGGGGCTGGCCGGGGCCGCCGTCGCCGTGGGCGGGTTGGTGGCCGGAGGGGCGGCCGGGGCGGCGCCGTTGGTGGCCGGCGCCGGCGTGGCGGGGATGACCGGGGCCACGGGGGTGGCCGGCACGTCACCGAAGCCGGGCGGGACCTGGCGAACGAACATCCGGGCCGACAGGTTGACGCTCAGGTGGGCCTGGTCGTCGCTGTCGATGTCCAGGCCGTCGGTGATCACCAGCCGGGGCAGGTCGTTCAGCCGGTTGAGGAAGTCGAGGACCTGGAAGTACCCGCCCTCGATCTGCAGCTCCAGGTTGATCTCGGCCGGGAGGACGTTCACCGTGCCGCGGGTCGAGCCTCCACCGGCGACGGGGGCCGAGGCCACCGAGGCGGTGGGCGTGACGGCGGTGCCTGCCGCCGGGGCTGGCTCCGAGGGAGCGATGCTGATGAAGTCGATGCCGGACTTGGCCGCCGCGTCGTTGGCGTCGAGGATGAAGGCGGCCAGGTGGGGATCGTCGGGGATGGTGGTCCGCAGCGACTCGACCTGGGCCCGCTTGATCGGCTCGTCCTTCTGGGCGGCCCGCAGGCGGCTGACCCGGCTGGCCAGCTCGCTGCGCTTGGTCTCGGCCGTTTCCCGGCGCTCCTTGGCCTCGGACAGCTGGGACTTCTGGGGGCCCCAGAGCAGGAGATACCAGAGCACGAGCACGGCGCCGGCCACGGCGCCGGCGATGAGCATGGTTCGCCGGGTCACGGCTTGTCCTCCAGGTAACGCTGCACCCGGTCGGAGTTGGCAGCGGGGGTGAGATTGGCATCGGAGGTGAAGGTGACGGTCTGAAGAGACCCATCACCGTCCTTGGTGGAGCTCGGGACCCACAGGCCCGAGAGGGACTTGAGCTCGGCGATCCGGAGCAGCCAGCGGGCCGTCGAGGTCTGGTCGAAGCCCTTGGCCGAGAAGTTCACGGCTCCGCCGCTCTCACCGCTGACGGCGGTCAGCCACACGTCGCTCGGGAGCACGGTGGCCACCTCGTTGAACAGGCGGGTCCAGGCCACGTCGCTGGACAGCACGGTGCGGACCTGCTCCCGCCGCTGGGCCAGCTCGGTGTCGAGGGCCACGGTGTCGCTGAGGCTGGCCACCTCGCGCTCCAGGCGGGCGGCCTGGTCCTCGGCCTTCTTGGCGCCGCTGTTCTCGCTGGCGATCCGGCTGCCGCCGGCCGCCCAGGTCCCCATGAGGGCGGCGGCCATGGCGGCCACGCCGGCGCCGGCCAGCACCGTCTGGCGGCGCTGCTGCCGCACCACTGCCACCTCACGAGGCAGCAGGGTGATACGGCGCACGCCCTTGCGGACCTCGCCGGCCAGGGCCAGCCCGAGCGGCACGGCCAGGAGCGGTTCCACGGCGTGGAGCTGCTCGGGGGACAGGCCAACGCCCTTGCCGATCTTGACGCCCGAAAGGGGCCGGGCCGGCTCGACGGCGGCGCTCAGCTGCGACTGCAGCCGCTCCATGAGGCCCGCCATCCGGCTGCCGCCGCCGGTGACCAGCACCCGGTCCACCGACGCCGACTGGGACTGGGCCATGTAGTAGTCCAGCGATCCGCGGATCTCTTCGACCAGGGGCGCCAGCCGGTCCCGCACCACCTGGCCGGCGCGAGCCACGGCCGGGTTGGGCGAGGAGATGTCGGCGTGGCGCTTCAGGCCCTCGGCCTCGTCGATCTGCACGTTGAGCTCTCGCACGATGGCGTCGGTGATGTCGTCGCCGCCGACCAGCAGCACCCGCACGAACCGCGGCACCCCCTGCTCGTGCACCACGACGTTGGTGACGCCGCCGCCGATGCAGACGATGGCCTCGGCCCGGGCGTCGAAGTCGAAGGGGTTGCCCTCCCGGCCCACCGCCCGCACCAGGGCGAAGGGCACCACGTCCACGACGGCGGGCCGGAGGCCGGCCAGCTCCACCGCAGCCAGGTGGCTCTGCACCATGTCCTGCTGTGCCGCGGCCAGCAGCACCCGCATGCGAGCCTCGCCCTCGTTGTCCACGACGTCGTCGAGGATCTGGAAGTCGAGCACGGCGTCGTCCACCGGGATCGGGATGAGCTCCTGCGCCTCGTAGCGCAGGGCGGACTGCAGGTCCGACTCGCTCATGGCGGGCAGCTCGGCCAGGCGGACGATCACCCGCTGGTTGGCCACGCCGATGACCACCTTCTTGCCCTTGAACCCGCCCTCGGTCCAGAGGCGGCGGACGCTGGCGGCGACGGCGGCGGGATCAGCCACCTCTCCGTCGCGGACCGCGCCGGGCGGCAGGGTCACCTGGGCGAAGCGCTCCAGGGTGGGCTGCCCGCCTCCCACACTGAGCTCGACCGCCCGCACGCCGTAGCTGCCGAGGTCGAGACCGACGACACGAGTGGCCATCAGTCCGCTCCTCGTGTCACGAAGTGGCTCACGTCACGCCTCCTGGGTACCGGCGCACTGGCGCCATGGTGTTCGACCTCCCAAGCTTCGGCACCGAGGGGGTGGACACTGAGTGGCAAATTCGGGCCGGTGGTGACATCCCTCGGGTCGAACGCGACGAAGGGGCCGGGAGGTCCGGCCCCTTCGTCACGGTGCGTGGTGGTGTGAAGGCTCAGCAGTCGGTGGCGCCGGGCGGGCACTCCCGCCAGTTGCGCACCACGTACTTGCCGTCGTGGAGCGAGGTGCGGGTGTCGAGGTCCCAGTGGAAGTCGAAGTGGTTGCCGCCGGCGTCGTGCATGTTGGCCACCACGGCCCCGAAGATGCGGGGCTGGTGGGACCCGGTGCACTCGACCTCGAGGCCGGGGGTGTCCAACATCCCCCACACCTCGGCGTTGCAGATGGAGCTGCTGGACGCTCCCGAGGCGTCCTCTGGGTAGTACAGCTGGAACCGCAACGGTCGCTGGCCGCGGTTGATCACGGCCCGGCCACTCGGGCCGCCGGAGGCGCCCATGGTGAGGTCGTCGGTGACCCAGATGCGGGCGTTCCCGGTGCCGGCCACGTTGATGGTGCCCCGGAGGTGGAGGCTGGTGCAGGCGTAGTCACCGGGGGCGATGGTGGTGGTCACGCCGCTGGCCCCGACCGTCCCGCCCGGCCAGGGGCAGCCCCCTGCCACCGCGCTCGGCGGCGCCGGGGGCACGGTGGTGTCGTACCGCTCCGTGATGGCGGCCACCTTGGGTGCGGTGCCGCACCGCCCGCCGTAGCAGGCCAGATCGGCTTCGGCCTGGGTGGCCCGCCCGTACATGTTGAAGCCCTCCCACCGGGCGATGAACTCCGTGATGGTGGCATTGGACATCAAGAAGTCGGCGTTGGTGCCGAGCCGGCCGGGGACGGGGAAGGAGACGTTGCACCCAGCCGCGGCGAGATTGATGGTCGGGTCGGGGCAGATCGAGGAGCGGTAGGCCACCGGTGTGACCTGGGTGCCCCGCAGGTCGAAGCGCTGGGTGGTGAAGAACCCGTTCTGGAACACCGGCGTGGCGGCCACCGTGGCGATGGCCAGTCGCTGCTTGCCCGAGGGGTCGGTGCCCGTCGAGCGCACCGTCCAGAAGGTGTCCTGGCCCGGTGGGTCCTGCACGGCGCTGACGTCGAAGCGGGACCCGGGCAGGCAGGAGTCGTCGCCGGCGGGACAGTCCACCGACTCCGTGAAGCCGATGACGCCGGCCGCGGTCACCGTCGGGGTGTAGGACGCCGACGCCGAGATGTCCCGCTGGTCGATGCGGAACGTGGCCTGGTCGACCCCGGCGTTGGCGAACTGGAAGGCGTTGGTGCGGTCCTGGTCGGTGCGGGCCGTGGTGAGCCCGTTGCCCACCACCGAGAGGGTGGCCGTCAAGGACACGGTCACGATCAGGATCACCATGATGGCGATGATCAGGCCCCCGCTCTCGTCCCTCCGGGCTCGATGCAAAAGCCGGTTCAGTGCGATCAGCATCCGGTCACCTCGTTCCAGTTCCTCAGGTCCACCTGGGTGAGCAGGCTGGTGGTGGTCGCCCCCGTGCGGGCCGAGCGCACCCGCAGGTCGATCTCCACCGACTTGGCGCAGTCGCGGAAGCGCACCGAGGACGGGGGTGCGGTGAGGCCGCTGGTGGCCAGCTGCAGGCCATCCTTCTTGAAGAAGCGAAAGACCGGCCCGCTGTTCACCACCGCGCCGAACTGCTCCGGCTCGGGCCGGCCGGCCGGGCCGCCCGGGCCCAGGATCACCCGCGGCGTGCCGCCGTTGACGATGCGCTCCAGCTGGTAGCCGACCCGGCGGTACTCGACTTGGCGCAGGAGGTCGCTGGAGCAGTCGTTCACGCCGGGTGTGGAGCAGAACACCGAGAAGCGGACCCGGTTGTCGTACTCGGTCATGGTGGGCAGGGCGTCGATGGGGTTGGCGGCCCGGAGGTCACGGGCGATGGTCTCCACCGCCCGGCGGGTGTCGGCCAGGACCTGGGCCTTCCTCTCCGTCTGGGTGGTGTGCCGCACGAAGCTGTCGAGGGATGGGTAGAGGGCGGCCAGCACCACGCTCATGATCAGCACGGTGACGGCCAGCTCCAGCATGGTGAAGCCATGCTCTGACCGCTTGCGAAGGGTGCGGAGAGTGGGGAGGGTGCTCATCCGACCGTCACCGTGAAGGCCGGTGAGGAGGCGATGGCCCCCGTGGTTGCCGGCGACCAGGCGTCCCAGGTCCGCCTGGCCCCGTTGGTGAGGTCGAACTGGTCGGCCCCGCCGACGGTGCCGGTCCCCCGCCAGTCCTGGTAGCCGGGCGGCGCGCCGACCACCGTGCCGAGCGTCACGCCGTTCGTCCCACCGAGCACGCCGCCGCCCGCCATCGGCAGCCGGCCGGCCACGCTGAGGCACTGGTCGCTGGTGCGCACGTTGAAGGTGAACGACTTCTGGCTGCTGCGGGGCTTGCCGTTGGTCTGCACCTTCACGTCGTTGGTGGTGAGGTTGTTCTGCTGCTGGAAGGACGCCGAGGTGATGGTGCAGGGCCCCGGCTCCACGGTGACGGTCTGCGGGAGGGCGGCGGTGGCGCCGCCGCCGGGGTCGGTGACAGTGAGCGAGATGCTGTAGACGGTCACGGCATTGACGGCCGGGTAGGTGTGGGGCACGGCGTCGGACGAGGTGGACAGCACGGTGCCGTCCCCGAAGTCCCAGTGGTAGGTGAGGTCGGCCTGGGCGTCGTCGTCGTCGGAGGCCGCTGCGTCCACGGTCACCGTCAGCGGGCCTTCGCCGGTGGCGGGCGTGACCGTGAAGGAGGCGTCGTAGGGCGGGTTGTTGGCCACCGAGTTGACGACCACGGGCTTGGTGACCACGTGGGAGCCGCCCTGGCCGTCGGAGGCCACCATCACGACGCTCCACGGGTTGCCAGGGGCGGAGAACGTGTGGGTCACGGTGACGCCGCTGGCCGTGCCGCCGTCGCCGAAGTTCCAGAGATAGCTGAAGCTGGCGCCCGGGTCCGGGTCGGTGGCCGAGGCGCTGAAGGTCACCGCCGTGCTGCCGGCGATGATCCCGGTCGGGGGCGTGAAGGTGAAGTCGGCGGTGGGGTTGGTGTTGTCGGCGTTGGTGCCCAGGTTCCCCGGGAACAGCACCGAGGCCAGGTCGATCCGGCGGGTGGACCGGCCGTTCTCCGACCACTCCATCTTGACGTGCAGCCGCTTGAACTTGTGGCCGGTGCCGGCGCCGGGGTCGGTCCAGGTCACCCAGCGGCGCACCGTGTAGGGAACGGTGATGCCCTGGATGGGGCTGGTGGTGACGACGGACACGGCGGGCGGGGCCAGCGTGCCCGGGTTGGCCACCACGTCGATGACCACCGCGTCCCGCCCCTCGTGCTGGGGAGGCGTCCCGGTGTAGGTGGCCAGGTCGTCGCTTCGCGCCCCCACGTCGTCGTAGGGCAGGGACCGCAGGGACTCCATCTCCTTGTTGGCCAGGTCGGTGAAGATGGACCGTTGCCGGGCCGCGCCGAGGGCGCGCAGGCTCCCGAACATGACGAAGCTGAGCGACAGGAAGACTCCCCCGATGATGGTGAGCGTGACGACCATCTCGATGAGGGTGAACCCCCGTTCCTCCTGCGCGGCGGGTCGATGGAGGCGGCGCCAGGTGGGCATCGAGGCTGTATCGGCCTCGGCGGCGGAAAAGTTGAGCCGCCCGGGGGCGGCGCCCGCCCCTGGTCAGCTCACACGCCGTAGGCGCGCAGCAGGGGGTCGCCGAAGAGCATGGCGAGGTAGGCACCCAGGGCGAGGAATGGTCCGAACGGCAGGTGGTCCTTGCGGCCCCGCAGGCCCACCAGGATGAGGCCGACACCGAGCACCGAGGCCAGGAGGAAGGCCAGGAAGAGGCCCATCAGGACGTGGCCCACGCTGATCCAGCCCACGAACATGCCGATGACCCCGGCCAGGCGGACGTCGCCGAAGCCCATGCCCCTCGGGCTGATGAGGTGGATCACCAGGAAGGCGCCGAAGCCGATGGCGCCCCCGATGGCGGCCTGGCGGACCGAGGCCCAGTCGCCGTCCACCGCGGCAGCCACCAGCAGCAGCGGGATGCCGGCGAACAGCGTCGGGTAGATGATGCGGTTGGGGACGATGTACAGCTCGAGGTCGATGGCCGAGATGGCGATGAGGGCGGCCACGAAGAGGAGGAAGGCGGGCAGCGCCGCATCGG
>JBOGHQ010000279.1:0-2086 GCA_050744785.1 Acidimicrobiales bacterium
GGCCCGAAGGCCGGCGCCGGCCGCCGCGACCATCGCCGCGTAGCCGGCCGCAACCGCTCCGGCCAAGAGCCAGAAGAGCCGGGACGGCTCCACGATGAGGGCGACGGCCAGGCCGACGACGACGCCGGTGAAGACGAGGCGCCCGGCCGCTGCCTTCGGTGCGTGCCAGCCGGGCGGTTCGGCGGGGGGGTCGTCGACGGGCGGCCTGGGGCGGCCCCGCACGCTGCGGGGCCAGGAGCCCCACCGGGCCAGGCCGGCGTACACGGCCAGGGTCAGCACCGGGAAGAGCAGGGTGGCGACGTAGTAGTTGCGGAACAGGCCGTAGACATCGAAGTTCCGGTGGATCGGGTAGCCCACGATGTCGGTGCGAACGTCCAACCGGTCGGGCAGCGCGGCGCGCACCAGCAGCGCGACGGGGGCAGACACGGCCACGGCCGCCGCCAGCCGGGCGGCGCGGCGGATCACCCAGCCGGGACGCGGGCCAGGGCGACGAGCTGCCACCCCCACGGCGAGGACGGCAGGTTGGCGGCGAAAAGCAGGCCGAACACCCGCATCACGGCCATGGCCAGGCCGGAGGCGGGCGCCTCATCCCCGGCCGCCACGTCCTCGATCAGCTTCTGGCCCCGAAGGACCACGGCCAGCCGGTAGAGGTTGAAGAAGGGGAAGCCGACCGCGGCCACCATGTCCACCTCGAGGCCGGCCCGCTCGAGCACCTCGCGAAGTGCGGCCCGGTCGTAGTGGCGGCGGTGCCCGATGTGGCGGTCGAAGGCCGATCGGGGCCCGCCTGGGACGGTGACCACCAGCCGGCAGCCTGGCGAGAGGAAGGCCCGAGCGTTGGTGAGGAGGACGGCCGGCTCGTCGACATGCTCGAGCACCTCGCTGCACACGGCGTGGGTGGCCCAGCCCGAAAGGCCCGGTGACGGAGTGCCTGCGGCCAGCAGATCGTGCTCCACGAAGGTGGCCTCGGGGACCTTGGCCCGGGCCACCTCGACACCGTGCCGGCTCAGCTCGAGCCCCACCACCTCGGCTTGGGGGTGGCGCCGCTTCAGCTCGGCGGCCAGATCGCCCTGGCCACTGCCGATGTCGAGGACCCGGTGGGCCCCGTCGCCGAGGGCCAGGTGCCGGAGGACGAGGCGGCGCCGGTAAGCCTCGGCCGGGTTGGTGCTGGCCGAGTCGGCGTAGTGGCGCCAGTGGCGGTCCCAGTCGTCCTGCTCAAGTGCCATTCGGGGCGGCGTCAGACGCAGAAGCCGGCCGCTCTGGCGTCGTCGAAGAACATGTTCACCGTGTCGAGGGAGAACTGCTCGAGGTCGTAGCCGAGCACGGGCAGCTTCTTCAGCAGGTCGTGGGTCACGGTGATGATGTGGCAGCCGATCTGGTCGGCCTGGACGACGTTGAGGATCTCACGGGGGCTGGCCCAGAGCAGCTCGATGTTGGGGTAGGGCGCCAGCAGGGCCAGGGCCTGTTCCATGTGCGGGACGGGGTCGCGGCCGGTATCCGCGATGCGTCCTGCGAACACCGAGACCACCGACGGCGGGCCGCCGGCCAGGCACTCCGCCATCTCGGCCACCTGCTGGTGGGTCATCACCGCGGTGACGTTCAGCTTCACCTCCAGCCCGGCCAGCCGGCGCACCAGCGGCGCGCTGCTCTCCCCGGCGCAGTTGGTGACCGGGATCTTGACGTAGACGTTGTCGCCCCACGCCGCAATCTTCAGGGCTTGGCGCTCCATGTCCTCGAAGTCGTCGCAGAACACCTCGAAGGAGATGGGGCGGCCGCCGATGTACTCGAGGGCGTCCCGGGCGAAGCCCTCGTAGTCGCGCAGCCCGGCGGCATGCATCAGCGTGGGGTTGGTGGTGAACCCCTTGATCAATGGGTTGGCGGCCAGGGCCAAGAGGCCGGCCCGGTCGGCGCCATCGGCGAACACCTTCACCGTGAGGCCCTGGGCGGTGATCATTTCTGCATCCCACAGCGACGCGCGATCCATGGCACGGCGTCGGCCAGGGTGGCCACCGTGACGTCCGGGTGCTCGGGCTGCCGTTCCCGGTAGCCGTAGTCGATGAAGACGGTGCTGCAGCCCGCTCGCCGTCCT
>JBOGHQ010000280.1:0-7062 GCA_050744785.1 Acidimicrobiales bacterium
CCCTCTACCGGGTGGGAACGGTGAAGCACCTGCCCGGCATCCGCACCTACGTGGCCGTGGACGGCGGCATGAGCGACAACCCCCGGCCCGTCCTCTACGGCAGCGGGTACGAGGCCTTCCTGCCCCGGGCCACCGGCGCCGAGCGGCCCCTGCAGGCCACGGTGGTGGGCAAGCACTGCGAGTCGGGCGACGTCCTGGTCCGTGACGCGTGGCTGCCGGAGGACCTGGCCGTGGGGGACGTGCTGGCCACCCCCGTCACGGGTGCCTACGGCCACTCCATGGCCTCCACCTACAACAAGGTTCCCCGCCCGCCGGTGCTGTTCGTCCGCGACGGCCGGGCCAGGGTGGTGGTGGCCCGGGAGAGCCTGGACGACCTGCTCCGGCTGGACCGGCTCTAGAGAGAGACGCCGAGGGCTCTGTCAGGGGGTGGGGCGCTGGACCGGCTGGGTCCAGACCTGGACCACGGGGCGGGCCGCCTTGCCGGCCAGGTGGCGCACGACCCGGCCCACTGCCTTCTCCATGGACGACACGGCCGACGCGGAGGGGAGCGGCGAACGGGAGGCATCGGTCACCGCCAGCGGGCCCAGCGAGACCAGCAGCAGGACCAGCACGGCCAGCACCTCCACGAGGAGGCGTTGGGCGACCCACGGGGGCGTGGGTGCGGCGATTGACTGGAGCATTCGGCCTCCCGTGGGTCTCCAGTGCATCGGCGTCCGAGCGCCGCGGCTGTAGGTCTTTTTGGCCGGTTCCTCCCCGGGTCACGGTCGCGTCCAACAAGGGGTAGTTCGGCTGCCCCACGCACCGAAGTAGAGCCCGCGACGGGGCCGGCCGTTGACGCCGGGCCACCGTTCGAAAGCGTCCCGCCCCAGTCAGGGGCGCCACCAGGCGTCCCTGTCGCCAAACTGGGGGGCTCGGCCATGCGGGGGGATGCATGGGGGCTGCTCGCCATCCTGGTCGGCTACGAGGTCGTCCTCGTCGCGGTGTGGGCCGGACCTTGAGCAAGCAGGTGACGGGCCTCGAGGTGGTTCGGGTGGTCGACGGCGGTCGGCCGGGTCTGCGGCGCTCGTTTCGCCGGAACCTCCCCGTCCCCGTGCACGGCCGGGTGCGACGTACCCCGAGCCGGTGCCCGGGGCGCCGCTCGGCGTAGCGTTGACCATGGCCCTGGACAGCGCCCCGCCGTCGCCGCCGGTCCGCATCGGGCTGCTCGGCTGCGGCAACGTCGGCGCCGCCCTGGTGCAGCTGCTGGCCGACGAGGCCGACGCCCTGGCCGAGCGCACCAACCTGCGTTTCGAGGTGGCCCGGGTGGCGGTCCGCAACGTGGCCCGGGAGCGGGCCGTGGAGCTGCCCGAGGGCTGTCTCACCCACGACGCCGACGCGGTGGTCACCGATCCTGACGTGGACGTGGTGGTGGAGCTCATCGGGGGCATCGAGCCGGCCCGCCGGCTGGTGCTGGCCGCCCTGAAGCAGGGCAAGCCGGTGGTGACGGCCAACAAGGAGCTGCTGGCCAACGTGGGGGCGGAGCTGTTCGAGGCGGCCGCCACCGCCGGCGTGGACCTCCTCTACGAGGCGTCGGTGGCCGGCGCCATCCCGCTCATCCGGCCCCTGCGGGAGTCACTGGCGGGCGAGCGCATCACCCGCGTGATGGGCATCGTCAACGGCACCACCAACTACATCCTCACCCGCATGACCGAGGAGGGCGCCTCCTACAGCGAGGCCCTGGCCGAGGCGCAGAGCCTGGGCTACGCCGAGCGCGACCCCACCGCCGACGTGGAGGGCTACGACGCCGGGGCCAAGGCGGCGATCCTGGCCAGCATCGCCTTCGGCGTCTCGGTGGTTGCCGGCGACGTGTACCGGGAGGGCATCAGCGGGGTGACGCCGGCCGACATCGACGTGGCCCGCCGCCTGGGCTACGTCGTGAAGCTGCTGGCCATCGCCGAGCGGGTCGACGGCGACGTCGCCGTGCGGGTCCACCCCGCCATGATCCCCACCACCCACCCGCTGGCGTCGGTGCGCGAGTCCTTCAACGCCGTGTTCATCGAGGGCGAGGCGGTGGGGGAGCTCATGCTGTACGGCCGGGGCGCTGGTGGCCGGCCCACCGCCAGCGCCGTGCTGGGCGACCTGGTGGACGCCGCCCACAACCTGCGGGTGCAGAGCAGCGGCCGCACCGGCACCTTCCGGACCGGCCGCTTCCGGCCCATCGACGAGCTGTCGTCGCAGTACTACCTGAACCTCGACGTGGTGGACCGCCCCGGCGTGCTGGCCGCCGTGGCCCAGGTGTTCGGGGAGCACGGGGTGTCCATCCGCTCCATGGAGCAGGAGGGGCTGGGCGACGAGGCCCGCCTGGTCTTCATCACCCACCGGGCCCTCGAGCGGGACGTGCAGGGCACCCTCCACGGCCTGCGCCACCTCGATGCGGTGAAGCGCATCGGCACCCTCCTTCGCGTCGTGGGCCCCGAATGACCCTTCCGTGGCGGGGGGTGATCCGGGAGTACCGCGACCTCCTCCCCGTCGACGACTCGACGCCGGTCGTCACCCTCGGCGAAGGCGGCACGCCCCTCCTGCCCGCCCCCCGCCTGAGTGAGCGGGTTGGCGCCACCGTCCTGCTCAAGTACGAGGGCCTCAACCCCACCGGCTCGTTCAAGGACAGGGGCATGACCCTCGCCATCTCCAAGGCGGTGGAGGACGGGGCCAAGGCGGTGGTGTGTGCCTCGACGGGCAACACCTCGGCGTCGGCGGCCGCCTACGCGGCCCGGGCCGGGCTCACCTGCGCCGTGCTCATTCCCGAGGGCCACATCGCATTGGGCAAGCTGGCCCAGGCCCTCATCCACGGGGCCAAGGTCCTCCAGGTCCGCGGCAACTTCGACGACGCCCTCGAGATCGTGCGCGACCTCGGCCAGCGGGCCGCCGTGACCGTGGTCAACTCGGTGAACCCCTACCGCATCGAGGGCCAGAAGACGGGGGCCTTCGAGGTGGTCGACGCCCTCGGTGAGGCGCCCGACTACCACTGCGTGCCGGTGGGCAACGCCGGCAACATCACCGCCTACTGGAAGGGCTACCTGGAGTACCGGGAGGCGGGCCGCTCCACCAAGCTGCCCGCCATGCTCGGCTTCCAGGCCGCCGGCGCCGCGCCCATCGTGGCCGGCCACCCCATCGACCACCCCGAGACGGTGGCCACCGCCATCCGCATCGGCAACCCGGCCTCCTGGTACGGCGCCACCGCGGCGGCGGCCGAGTCGGGCGGCACCATCGCCGCTGTCACCGACGAGGAGATCCTGGCCGCCTACCGGTTCCTGGCCGCCGAGGAGTCGGTGTTCTGCGAGCCGGCCTCGGCCGCCTCCGTGGCCGGCCTGCTCCAGGTGGGCGTGCCGGCCGGCGCCACCGTGGTCTGCGTCCTCACCGGCCACGGCCTCAAGGACCCCGACATGGCCATCAGCCAGATCGCGGTCCCCACCGCGGTCGACGCCGACGGCGCCGCCATCCGGGCCGAACTGGGCCTGTGACCCCACCCTGCCGCCATTGTCAGCGCCGGCCCGGGAACTGGAGTAAATAGGGTCCGGAACCCGGAACCTATTTACTCCAGAACGAGGGATGAGAGCCACCCGCATCCTCGTGCTCGTCGACGGCGAGCACTACCCGCCGGTCGTCGCCGACGCCATCGCCGCCCTGCACCAGCGCTACCCGGGCGCCATCGTGGCCGGGGCCGCCCTGGTGGGAGGCAGCGAGAAGGTGGGGGCCTCCTGGCCCGACCTCGGCGTGCGCATGGTGACGGGGGACTCGCCCGACCAGGCCCTCCTCACCGGCCTGGCCGCAGTGGAGCCCGACCTGGTCGTGGACCTGGCCGACGAGCCGGTCATGGAGCCCCGCACCCGCCTGCGGCTCGTGGCCCGGGCCCTGGCCGCCGGCGTCCCCTACGAGGGCGCCGGCTTCCGCATCGACGCACCACCCCGTCCCCGGCTGGCCACCAAGCCCACCGTCGCCGTGATCGGCACCGGCAAGCGGACCGGGAAGACGGCGGTGAGCGCCTCGCTGGCCCGGGCCCTGCGCGACGCGGGCCGCCCCCCGGTGGTGGTCACCATGGGCCGGGGCGGGCCGGCCGAGCCCGAGGAGGTGGACCCGGCCACCTTCGACCTCAGCCCGGCCGGGCTGGCCGCCCTGGCCGCGTCCGGCCGGCATGCCGCCAGCGACCACTTCGAGGGTGCCGTCATGTCCGGGGTGGCCACCGTCGGCACGCGCCGCTGCGGCGGGGGGCTGGCCGGGGCGCCGGCCTACGACAACTTCGACGCCGGGGTGGCCCTCGCCAACGGCCGCCCCGAGCACCTCATGGTGCTCGAGGGGAGTGGGCAGTGCATTCCCCCCGCCCATGCCGACGCCACCGCCCTCGTGGTGCCGTTCAACGCCGATCCCGAGCTGGTCACCGGGTACCTCGGCCTCTATCGCATATTGCTCGCCGACCTGATCGTGGTTACTATCGGGGCAACGTCTCTTGCCGTATCGAGTCTCCGAGCCTCTTTCGAGGGGCAGGTCGGGAGGCTGGCGCAAGGGGTGTCGGCCCACCCCAAAGTCGTGCGAGTCACGCTACGGCCTACCCCTCTTGCTCCCATCTCCGGACGACGGGTCTTCTTCGCTACCACTGCACCACCCTCCGCTAGAGCCCATTTGGCGGCACACCTTGAACACGAGCACGGGGCGCGGGTCGTCGGTTCATCCCACCACCTCGCCAACCGCCCCCAACTGGAGGCGGATCTGGACGGGGCGGGAGACGCCGAGGTACTCGTCGTCGAGCTCAAGGCCGCGGCAATCGACGTGGCCGTGAACCTGGCCCTCCAGAAGGGGATCGACGTGATCTTCTGCGACAACCGGGTGGAGACGGTCAGCGGCGACGGCTCGTTCGAGGAGCTGGCCGTCGAGCTGGCCGACCTGGCCGGCCAGCGCTTCTCCGCCTCAAGCTGACCCACGCTGCACAAACCCGACCCACACATCCCGGATCCGCCACCTCCCGTGACCAAGACCGCGCAACGCCACCTCAACGTGAGCGAGCTGCAGTACGGGCTGCCCTACTCGAAGGGCTTGACGGCGTCGCGCATCATGGCCACGGGCCTGGCGCCGGCTCGGGCCTTCCATGTGGCCGAGGTGGTGGAGGACCGGCTTCGGGAGATGGCCGGCCCGGTGGTCGGCGCCGAGCTCGACGCCCTGCTGCTGGAGGCACTGCGGCGAGAGGTGGGGGAGCGCTACGCGGCCTCGTTCTCCAAGTGGCAGCTGGTGCTCCGGCTCGACATGCCCCTGGTGGTGCTGATCGGCGGCGCACCTGGCGTGGGCAAGTCCACCGTCGCCACCATGCTCGCCAACCGGCTGGGCATCACCCGGGTGATCCCCACCGACGCCATCCGCGAGGTGATGCGGGCCATGTTCAGCGAGGACATCATGCCCACCCTCCACACCTCCTCCTACGACGCGGCCCGGCTGGTACGCCACCCCCTCCCCCGCAGCGCGGACCCGGTGCTGATCGGGTTCGGGGAGCAGGCCTCCGCCGTCGCCGTCGGGGTGGAGGCCCTCATGTCGAGGGCGGCGGCGGAGGGCACCGACCTCATCGTGGAGGGCGCCCACGTCGTGCCCGGCTTCTTGGACCAGGCCCGCTTCGAGGGCAGGGCCGTAGTGGTGCCGGTGGTCGTCACCGTCGACGACGAGGAACAGCACCGGGGCCACTTCCTCACGCGGGCCCACGAGGCCCGCCACCGCCCGTCGGAGCGGTACCTGGACTTCTTCGAGAACATCCGCAAGCAGCAGAAGTACGTCAAGTCACTGGCCCTGGAGCACGGGGTCCCGATCGTCCCGTCCAACAACCTCGACGCCACCCTCGCCAGGGTGATCGATCTGGTGTTCAACCAGGCCGTCGGGGCCGTCCCGCCGCAGGCCGAGCCACGCCCGGCCGCGACCAAGCGAGGTGCAAGATGAGCGGAGAGCCACAGCTCGAGCGCTCCGTCCTGGAGGGCAAGGAGCGCGACGAGCTCCATGCCATCGCCGAGGCCCTTGGCCTCAAGCCGTCGTCCCGGGCCGCCAAGGCCACCCTGGTGGGCCAGATCCTGCGAGCCACCGGTGTGGAGCAGGACGGCGGCCCCCCGAAGGCACGGAGCCCGCGGGCCCGTTCGTCGTCGGCGTCGAACGGATCTGCCGACGAGGCGGCGCCAGGCGCGCCGTCCGGCAACGGTGCCGACGCGTCCTCACCGGGCGCGGACGAGCCGTCCGCCCAGGACGCCGCCGAGGACGAGGGGCAGGGCGAGCCAGGCGCCCCCGACGAACCTGCCAGCGACAACGGCCGCGCCCCCGAGGAGGGTCGGGGCGGCGGCCAGACCGACCGCGATGACCGCCAGGCCCGGGACCCGCAGGGGCAGGGGTCGTACGGCGGGTGGCAGAACCGTGACCAATCGCGCGGCGGCCAGGGCCAGGCCGGCTCGGGCAACAACAACAACAACCTGGACCCGGCCAACCGGCGCAGTCGCCGCCGCCGGGGCCGGGACCGCGAACGAGTGGGCGACCGCGACCTCCAGGGAGGTGGCCAGGAGCAGCAGTACTCGGGCGAGCCGGTCCCCGTGGCCGGCCTGCTCGACCTCAACGACCAGGGCTACGGGTTCCTGCGCACCAGCGGGTACGTGGCCAGCCCCCGCGACGTCTACGTCTCGATCAGCCAGGTCCGCCGTTTCGCCCTGCGCAAGGGCGACTACGTGGAGGGGGCCAGCCGGCCGGCCGGCAGCAGCGAGAAGTACCCGGCCCTGGTGCGCATCGACACCGTCAGCGGCCTCACCCCCGACGAGGCCCGCGTCAGGGCCCGGTTCGAGGATCTCACGCCCCTGTTCCCCGACGAGAAGCTGCGCCTGGAGGTTCCCGGCGACCAGTCCAACATGGTGTCGCGCATCGTCGACCTCATCTCGCCCATCGGGAAGGGCCAGCGGGGCCTGATCGTCTCCCCGCCCAAGGCGGGCAAGACCACCGTCCTCAAGCAGATCGCCCACTCCATCGAGGCCAACAACCCCGAGGTGCACCTCATGGTGCTGCTGGTGGACGAGC
>JBOGHQ010000281.1:0-17357 GCA_050744785.1 Acidimicrobiales bacterium
GCCAGGGTCAGCGCTGGGGCGGGGGGCGGCGCACCAGGCCGAGGTCGCTGGCCAGGCGGCGGCCCACGTCGCCGGCCCGGCGCCCCAGGGAGTGGGCCGACTCCTCGGCGTGGGCCTGGACGAGCGAGCGCAGGTCCTCCAGCGTCGCCTCCAGCGCTCTCAGCCGCTGCTCCAGCCCGTCGGCACGCTGGTTGACCAGGTCGACCAGGGGTTGGGCCGGCGGGGCCTCGTCCCCGTCGCCGGCCGGCTCGCCCCGAGGCTGACGGACGGCGGACTCGATGGCGTCCAGCCGCCGCTCCAGGCCGCCCAACGACTCGGTGAAGGACGTGAAGATGGCGTAGAGGACGGCCGCCGTGCCCTCGCCGCCCTCCGAGTCGCCGAGGGGCGCCGGGCCCCGGTCCTCGTCCACCTGGTGGCCTCCTCCTGCTCCTCGCCCCGACGCCCCCAGTGTGCCCCACGGCCCCTGCCGGGCCGCGCACCCCTCGCGACGGTGCGCCCTAGTGCGTCGGGCGCCAGGCGTTGAGGGGCCGGCCGGCCACGCTGCCCGCGAAGGACGCGTCCCCGAAGGCGAACACGCCGCCGTCGGCCGCCACCAGCCGGTAGCCCCGCCCCGAGGGCGTGGCGTCGACGGCGATGACGTTGGCGTTGAGGTGCTGGCCCGCCAGCGATCCCTCGTAGGAGGCGTCGCCGAAGGCGAACACCCCACCGTCGGACGCCACCAGCCGGTAGCCCTGGCCCGAGGGCGTGGCCTCCAACCCGACGATCGGTGCGGCCAGGTCGTCACCCGTCAGGCCGCCGGCGTACCGGGCGTCACCGAAGGCGTAGACCGCGCCCGTCGCCGAGACCAGCCAGTACCCCTCGCCGCTGGGCGTGGAGGACATGGCCACCACCGGCGCCTCCAGGTCCTCGCCGGCCAGCGAGCCCAGGAAGGGGGCTCGCCCGAAGGCGAACACCCCGCCGTCGGCGGAGGCCAGCCAGTAACCGGTGCCGGCCGGGTTGGCGGCCAGGGCCCGGATGGGCGCCCGCAGGGCCGAGCCGGCCAGCGAGCTGAGGAAGGGGGCGCGCCCGAAGGCGAACACCCCGCCGTCGGCGGAGGCCAGCCAGTACCCCTTTCCGTCGCGGAGGGCGGCCAGCCCCACCACCGGGGCGTTGAGGGCGTGCCCGGCCAGCGACTGGAGGTAGCGGGCCCGGCCGTAGGTGAACACGCCGCCGTCGGCGCCGGCCAGCCAGTACCCGGGCCGGGAGCGCCACGGCCACCACCGGTCCCACCACGCCGGGCGGGGGCGGGCCGGCGCCGACGCCGCCCCCACGATCCCCCGGTCGGCGATGGCCAGGGGCGCCATCGGCTCCCCCTGCTCGTCCCCGGTCGGGACGAAGGGTGCTGCCGCCGCTGGTGGCGCCGAACGCGAGGCCCGAGCCGGCGGGGCCACCCGTTCCGGGGGGACGGTGGTGGGTGTGGGCGCCTGGGTGGCCGGCGGGGCCGCCCTGGTGGTGGCGGTGGTGGCCGGCGAGGCGGCGCCGGCCTTGGCGAACACCTGGGCGACCCAGACCCGCCCGCTGCCGTCGGTGACGGCGCCGCTGCCCATCAAGGTGTAGTCCCCGAGGATGTTGGCCCGGTGCTGGGCCGACGCCATCAACAGGGCCTCCACCTCGGCCAGGGAGCTCCCCGCTCCCACGTTCTGGCCCACCCGGGTCCAGGTGGGGACCACCGCGCCCACCGCCCCGTCCAGGTTGGCCAGGTGGTAGAGCGAGCCCCGCCCCGCCATGGCCCGGGCGTGGTCCCCGGCGATCCCGTCGAGCCCGGCGTGCTCCGCCAGTGGCGCCAAGCCGCTTCCCGCCCTGGCGTCGTTCACGAACGAGCCGGTTGGCCCGGCCCCGGCTGGGCCCGGGAGGGCCAGCAGCGCGGCGGCGAGGATCAGGGCGAGGAGGGGGGCGGCCGGCCGGCCAAGGTGGACCGGTCCGCGATGTCGCAACGTCATCGACAGGCTGTTCCTTCCGAGGGTTCGCGAAGCTCGTTGTGACCCCCCGGGCGCATAGCGCCACCGCTGTTGCCCACCCCGGCTCCGCCCCACCTGGGTGCACCGCCTACCAATTGCTTTCCGGGCACCGTAGTCGCTCGGCGCCGCCGATGGGAGGATGTCGAAGAACTGCCTGGTCAAGCCGGCTGCCGGGCTCGGCGACCCGCGCCAGGGCCCCGCCGGACCCCTGCCGCACCCCTACCATCGGAACCCATCGCCGAGCCGCAGCTGTACTCATGGGACCCGGCCGAGCGGCGGGACGCAGCTCGGGCCCTGGGCCGCCTTGCCCGGCGCTCACTGCGACGCCGGGTGGGAACGTGGCCGGACGCCTCGCCGGGCGCGGTGAACGCCTGGCTGCTCTTCATCACCACCAAGCCGCCCACCTGGCGGGACCCGCTCGTGCTGTGGCCCGAGGACTCGCCGACCCTGGGCGAGCCGCCCCACGGGTTCTTCTACCCCGATCCGCTGGGCTTTTGGACCGAGGTGCGCCGGTGGGCCACGGTCCTGGCGCGCCTGCGGCAACCGGACTGGTCACCGTCCGACGCGGTGTCGGTGTCGGCCCTGCTCCATGTGGGCGACGACACCGGCCGGCTGGCCTGGGCCCGGGAGCTGATGCGGCCGGCCGTGATCGTGTTCCTCGACGAGACCTCGTGGCAGTCGTCCGGGCTCGACGTCCGCGGCCAGGCGCACCACATCCCCGACCCCCACCGGCCCCAGCAGGCCTACGAGGGCTTCTGGGGCACCGCCGGCGACGGCACCGTCGTCGGCAAGGCGCCCCAGCACCCCGCCACCCACAACCTGTACCGGCCCGAGGACATGGACCGCTTCCTGTCGGCGGCGCCACTGCCCTGAGCGGGGAGGGGAAGGACCTCCGCACTCGGGGCGGCGGGCCCTCAGCCGACCAGCTCGGGCTGCGGCGGGACGGTCGAGCTGGGCAGGGTGGTGCTCGTGGTGGTCGTGGTGGTGGGGGGCGGCGGCGCCGGTGCGGCGCAGCCGGTGTCGTAGGCACCCTTGAGGGCCGACACGTCGGCGGCGCCCACGCTCACGCCCAGCGTCCGGTGCAGGGCGGTCATGACGTTGGTGTCCAGCAGGCCGGCCACCAGCTCGAGGTCGCCCACGATGGCGGCGGCCAGGCCGGCCGGGACGGGCGTGAGGCCCAGCGTCGAGATCGTGACGTCGTAGGTGCTCAGGGCCTGGAGGTCGATGGGCGAGGCACCCACCCGCTGCCCGGTGGCGGTGGGCGTGAAGTCACCGGGGTGGGCGAACGCCAGGGTGTCCGGTCCCGGGTCGGTGAGGGCCACCCCGCCCGTGGTTTCGGCACTGAACAGCGGGACGGTGGAACCGAGCACCACGGCGCTCACGCCGAGGGTGGTCGACGTGCTGGTCCCGAACGGCTTCAGATCGACGCCCACGTCGATGCCGGCGCCAGGAGCCTCGCAGTCGATGGCCGACAGGGTGCCCGTGGCGCCCGCCGCGGTCACCGCCATCGGGAAGCTGCCCGTCAGGCGGGCCCCTACCAGGCCGGCCACCGTCAGCGGCCGGTCCAGCACCGGTGTGATCGTCATCTCCACCTGGCTGGTGCTCACGGTGCCACCGGCGGGGCCGATGTAGGTCTTCTTCCCCTCGATGACCTTGAGGCTCAGCGACACCGTCCCGAGCCCGGCCGGCAGGGCGATGCCGATGTCGGGGACCGACACCAGGTTGGTGCCGTTGGCCACCATGGCGCTGCCGGTCAGCAGCCCCCAGGCATTGAACTCGGTGCCCAGGGCGGCGTCCTCGGAGCCGGCTGCCACCTCGATGAGCTGGCCCAGCTTGAAGGTGGCCGTGCTGGTGGCCTGGGCGATGATCCCCGCCGGCCCCGCATAAAGGCTGGCGTTGCTGTCGCCGCCCGCCGTCAGGGCGCCGGCGGTGGCCTGGGCCAGCTCGGCCAGGGTGATGTCGGCGTCCAGCATCTGGTCCACGGTGCCGAACTGGACGCCGGCGTCCAGCAGCTCCAGATGGTTCCGCAGGACCTCCAGCGTCACGCTGGAGGTGAGCAGGCCCTGCCAGCCCACCACGTCGGCGTTCCCGCCGCCCGCGGCGGCTCCCCGCAGCCAGCGGCCCAGGACGGCATTCAGCAGCGGGGCCTTGGTCGTGTCGATGGACGCCAGCGTCGAGCCGATGTCGAAGCCGGCGGTGGGCACCACCGGGGCCGTGGTGGGCGGCGTCGACGGCGGCGTGGTCGGTGGCGTGGGGGGCGGGGTGGACGGCAGCCTGGACACCCCCTTGGCCGTCACCGCCTTGCTGCCGGGCATGAAGATGTAGTCGACGACGGAGCTGACCGTGACCCGGACGTCGTCGCCGGCCGGGTCCAGCGTGAAGACGCGGTTGGCGTCCAAGGTCCCCCGCTCAGCCAGCAGCGTGGTGCCCGCCTCACCGAGGTCGAGGCCGTTGCGCGCCGCGGAGGCCTCGGCCGCGGCCTGGGCGTTGGGGAGGTCGCGGGCTGCGTCCAGGCTGGCCAGATCGGCGATCTTCTGGTTCGAGCGCCGTTCGAGGACCTGGCGGCCGATGTCGATGGAGAGGGCCATGGCCGCCACGGCCATCACGAGGCCGGGGACGGCGAGGAGGAGCACCACGCCCCGCTGGTCGCGGCGCGCCACGAGGCGGCGCAGGTTCATTCGCACGTGAGTCGGTTCTCCTACGTGAGCTCGACGATGGCCGTCGAGGTGAGCTTTTCGGGCGTCACCAACCCGATCCCCGGTGCGGGCGGGACGATGGGGCGGTCGGCGTACGGGTACTCGATCGTCACCGTGATGCAGTCCTTTGCCCCGCAGGCGGCGATCACCGCAGAGGTGTCGGCCGGCTCGTACTTGCCGAACCAGCTCAGGCTGTCGTGCACCTTCTGCTCGGCCTGCTCCACCCGCTCGTCGGCGGGCGTGAGGGGGTCGTCCGCCACCCCGATGGCGGAGCGGGCCCCTTCGGCGGCGGCATGGGTGATGCTGTTCTTGGCGGCCAGGATCATCCCGAAGCAGATGACGCCGTAGAGGACGAGCACGAACAGGGCGAAGACCAGCGAGAACTCCACCAGGACGCTGCCTCGCTCGCCCCGTTTGCCCCGGGCCGCCCGCTTTCGGGCCATCGCCCCACCCTGGCTGTCCACTGCGGCCTCCTGTCGACACGCCTTGTGCACAGCGGGACTATCGGCGCGCACGAGAGGTTGGCTCCATAGCCCGTTCGGCTCATTTCCGGGGGTGCATCTGGACCGTCATGGCCCGGTCAGGTGGGAGCCGGTCTGGCTGTGACTAGTGAGGATTTCCCATGGGCAAAGGGCCCACCCGGCTCATGCAGACCACGGTTTGGTCTGCCGAAGATCGTTTCGGCCGATCCCAAGCCGCTCATCTCAACGGAGGACGCATGGCCCGGAACCGTTCCACCGCACTGATCGCCGTTGGCGCGGCCGTCTTCGTCGTCGGTGCCGCCCTCACCTTCCTGCTCGTGCGGGACGACGGCGATGACAGCAAGGTCCGCGCCTCGGCGCCGGCCGCCTCCACGTCGACCGCGGCGGCGGCGCAGAGCACGGCCGGAAGCACCGTCCCCCAGGTGAAGGTGCCGGCGGGCAAGGAAGCCGTGGCCGTGCAGGTCGCCACCGTGCCCGGCCTGGCCGGGTACGCCAAGATCGGCGACCGCGTCAACGTCTACGGCATCTTCAAGGACCGCCAGCCCAACTCCCCGGCCCGCGGCCTCCCGCTCACCAAGCTGGTCCTGGCCGACGCCTCGGTCCTGGCCCGCACCGGGCCGCCGGTGGGCGCCGAGAGCGGGTCGGCGATCTACCTCCTGGCCGTGAACCCGGGCGACGCCGAGAAGGTCGTCTACCTCACCACCTTCGAGGGCATCTACCTGTCCATCACCGCCGAGGGTGATCCCGCCATCACCAACACGCCCGGCCGCAACTCCGGCAACGCCATCTAAGGCGGGCCGCACGAGATGCGAAACCCCAAGGTCCTCGTCCTCGAGCGGACCGCGGCGCTGGCCGAGCAGCTGGTCCGGGTGGTGGCCGATCTGCGGCCCCGGCCCGAGATCAGCACCGCCAGCCGGGTCGGCGTGGTGGCCGACGTGCTGGACGCCGAGGGCCCCTTCGACCTGCTGGTGGCCGGGCCGAGCCTGGCCACCCGCACGGGCCTGGCCCGCCTGGAGGTGATCCACGACGAGCTGCCCGACATGCAGCTGCTGCTGGCCTTCGGGCGCCGGCCCGACGCCGCCCTGCGCGACATCGTGCGCACCGGCGCGGTGGACCTGGTCCAGCTACCCGTGGACGACGAGCTCCTGCGGGAGAGCGTCTCCCGCATCCTCGACATGGTGAAGCGCAAGGAGGAGCACCAGCGCCTGGCCGGCGCCGTGGTCGCCACCAACGGGCACCGGGAGTCGCTGGGCCGGGTGTTCACCATGTCGTCGGCCACCGGCGGCTGCGGCAAGACCTTCATCGCCACCAATCTGGCCTACCTGCTGACCCACTACACGGGGAAGCGGGCCTGCATCATCGACCTCGACCTCCAGTTCGGCGAGGTCTCCACCGCCCTGCGCCTGCGGCCCAGGTACACGATCCACGACGCCCTCCAGCGTGAGAACCACGACGAGGCCGACCTCGACACCCACCTCGAGGAGTACATGGTCAGCCACGACTCGGGCATCTCCGTGCTGGCCGCGCCCAAGGACCCCGCCGAGGCCGACAGCATCGACCCGATCCACGTGACCCAGATCATCAACGCCGCCCGGCGCCGGTTCGACTACGTGGTGGTCGACACCCCGTCGGCCCTGAACGAGGTCGTCCTCGCCGCCTTCGACCTGTCGGACACGCTGTTCACCATGGCCACGCTGGACCTTCCCAGCGTGCGCAACATGGGCGTGTTCCTCGGGGCACTGGAGCGCCTCAAGATCCCGAGCGACAACGTCAAGCTGCTGCTCAACAAGGCGGAGACCGACGTGGGCATCGACGTGGCCCAGGTGACGCGCCTGTTCCCGCAGGGGTTCACCGCCGTGTTGCCCTACGCCAAGGAGGTCAGCCGCTCGATCAACCTCGGGACGCCCGTCCTGGCCTCCTCGCCGAACGCCAAGGTCAGCCGGCTCATCCTCGAGGGCTTCACGTCGCTGCTCCCCGAGGCCGACCGGGCCAAGGCCGCCATCGCCCAACCCGCGCCCGCCGGCGCCGCCGACAACGGTGGCCGGCGCCGCTTCTTCCGCCGCCAGCCCGCCCACCAGGGATAAACAGGAGACCGCCCGCATGAAGCTGTCCGAACGGCTCGCCGCCCTCGCCGAGGAGGATCGGCAGGAGGACGCCAAGGTCGACTTGGCCGCCCGCCCCACCCGTACCCGCCAGAAGAGCCGGACCGGGTCCCGGTCCAAGAAGGACAACAGCTCCTGGGAGGAGTCCAAGCGCAAGGTGCGCCAGCTGGTGTTGGCCGAGGTCGCGCCCAAGATGGGCAAGCTGAAGGGCGACGCCCTGAACGCCGAGCTCAGGGGGGCCCTCGACCGCATCCTCCAGCGCCAGGACGTGCAGATCTCCCCCCGGGAGCGACGCAAGTTCGTCCAGGAGGTCATCCAGGACACGCTCGGCTACGGGCCCCTCGACCCGCTCCTCCAGGACGGGACCGTCACCGAGATCATGTGCAACGGCTTCGACGAGATATGGGTGGAGCGGGGCGGCCGCCTCGAGCCCACCGACCTGTCCTTCACCGATGACGTCCAGTACCGGCAGGTGATCGAGAAGATCGTGTCGGCAGTGGGCCGGCGCATCGACGAGAGCTCTCCCATGGTTGACGCCCGGCTGCCCGACGGCTCCCGCGTCAACGCCATCATCCCGCCCCTGGCCATCCATGGCTCGGTGCTCACTATCCGGAAGTTCGCCACCGACCCCTACACGGTGAAGGACCTCATCAACTTCGGCACCTTCACCCTCGACCTGGCCATGGTGATGGAGGCCTGCGTCCGGGGAAAGCTCAACGTCCTGGTCTCAGGCGGCACGGGCACCGGCAAGACGACCAACCTGAACGTGCTGTCGTCCTTCGTGCCCGACGGCGAGCGCATCATCACCATCGAGGACTCCGCCGAGCTCCAGCTCCAGCAGCCCCACGTGATCAACCTCGAGTCCCGGCCCCCCAACGCCGAGGGCGTGGGCGAGGTGCGCATACGCGACCTGGTGAAGAACTCCCTCCGCATGCGCCCCGACCGGATCATCGTGGGTGAGGTCCGGGGCGCGGAGGCCCTGGACATGCTCCAAGCCATGAACACCGGCCACGAGGGCTCGATGACCACGGTCCACGCCAACAGCGCCCGTGACGCCTTGAGCCGCCTCGAGACCATGGTGCTGATGGCCGGCTTCGAGCTTCCCGTGCGGGCCATCCGGGAGCAGGTCAACGCCGCCATCGACGTGATCATGCACCTCGACCGGCGCAGCGACGGCCGCCGGGTGGTCACCGCCGTCACCGAGCTCCAGGGCATGGAGGGCGACATCATCCTCCTCCAGGAGATCTACCGCTGGCGGCCCGGGATGGGCGCCGACGGCAAGCCCGGTGGCGAGCTGGTGGCCACCGGCCTGCGGCCCAAGTTCCTCGACAAGCTGCAGGAGGCCGGTGTGGAGCTGCCGGCCAAGGTGTTCCAGTCCAAGCCGGCCCCCCGGCTGGCGCCCGAGCGCCAGGGCCGGATGACCCGGGTCCCCAAGGCCAGCGAGCTGGCGGAGATGGAGCGGGCCCGATGAACAGCGCCGTGCTGATCGCCCTCCTGGTCGGCTCCGGCCTGGCCTGCCTCACCATCGGCCTGCTGGTGCGGGCCCGGGAGCGGGACCAGGCCCTGGCCGACATCCTCGACCTGCCCTTCGGCGAGCGCGACGTGCCGGTCGAGGCGGTCACCGAGGGCCGCAACGCCTTGGCCCAGGGGGCCGTCACCATGGCCGGCCGCATGGTCAGCCAGTTCGACGCCAAGGGCTCCCTCAAGCTCCGGCTGGAGCGGGCCCGAATCCCCATGAAGCCGGGCGAGTACGTCATCGTGGTCGCCTGCGCCGGCATCGTGGGCGGCATCCTGCTCGGCGTCATCACCAGCGCCGTGGTGCTCGGCGTGGCCGGCCTGGTGGCCGCCGGTGTGGTGGGTGCCCTCCTGCCCAAGGTGCTGATCACCCGCCGCCGCCACGCCTTCGAGGCCCAGCTCCCCGAGGCGCTGTCCCTCATCGCCTCGTCGCTGTCGGCCGGCCACACCTTCCTGCGGGCCATCCAGATGATGACCGAGGAGGCCGAGAACCCGCTGGCCGAGGAGTTCGCCCGGGTGGTCTACGAGACCCGTCTCGGCGACCCCGTGGTGGACGCGCTGGAGCGCATGGCCCTTCGCATGGAGGTCCCCGACCTGCGCTGGGTGGTGCAGGCCATCCGCATCCAGCAGACGGTGGGCGGGAAGCTGGCCGACATGCTGCACACCCTGGCCGACTTCATCCGGGCCCGGGAGGAGGTCCGCCGGGAGGTCAAGGTGCTCACCGCCGAGGGGCGCATCTCGGCGTGGGTGCTGGGCGCCCTTCCCGTCGGCCTGCTGCTGGCCATCCAGGTCATCAACCCCGAGTACACCTCGCTCTACTACGAGGGGTGGGGCCTGGTCGTCCTCGGTGCCTGTGCCGCATCCATCGCCATGGGCGTCGCCGTCATCCTCAAGATGGTCAAGATCGAGGTCTGACGAATGAACATCACCATGATCCTCGCCATCGGCGTGAGCCTGGCCGGGCTGGCCTCGGTGACGCTCGGAGTCTCCCGCCGCCGGCTGGCCACCGACCCCACCGCCTACCTCCACGAGCTCGAGATGGACGCCATGACGGAGGTGGAGGGCGACGCCTACAGCCACCGCATGCGGCTGCCCTTCGTGAGCCGGGTGATGCGCCCGCTGGGCACCGGCGTGCTGGACAGGGTCGCCGCCCTCACCCCCCGGAACTACACCTACAAGGTCCACCGCCAGCTGCTCCAGGCCGGGCTCAGCACCAGCCTGCGGGCCGAGGAGTTCATCACCGCCCAGGTCGTGTCCACCGTGGTGGGCACGCTGGCCGGCATCGGCGGCGTGGCCTACTTCGACCTCGGCACCAGCAAGTCCACCCTGTTCCTGGTGCTGGGGCCGGCCATCGGCCTACTGCTGCCGTCCAGCTGGCTGTCCCGCAAGGTCCAGGAGCGCAAGGACGCCATCCTCAACGACCTGCCCGACGTGGTGGACCTGCTGGCCATCTCGGTGGAGGCCGGCGTGGGCTTCGAAGGCGGCATCGAGGTGGTGTGCAACCACTTCGACAGCCCCCTGTCCCAAGAGCTGTCCCGCACCCTCAAGGAGATGGAGCTGGGACTACCCCGCCGTGAGGCGCTCCAGAACCTCAAGAAGCGCACCGACGTGCCGGAGCTGTCCAACTTCGTGCTGGCCCTCACCCAGGCCGACGCCCTGGGCATGCCCATCGGTCGCATCCTGCACACCCAGGCCAAGGAGCTGCGGTCCAAGCGCCGGGCCCGGGCCCGGGAGAAGGCGGCCAAGCTGCCGGTGAAGATCCTCTTCCCGCTGGTGGCCTTCATCTTCCCCGCCATCCTGGTGGTGATCCTGGGGCCGGCCATGGCCTCGGTGGCCGAGGCCCTTTGAGGAGGCCCGCTCACCCTCCCAGCAGGACGGCGATGCGCTCCTGAAGGGGCCGGAACTTGGCGTTGTAGGCGCCCAGGCTGGCCCGAACGCCGTCGGCGTCGCCGGCCACACACTGCTGGATGGCCCGCTGGAGGTCGGCGAGGGCGGCGCCGGCCTTCTGGCGGACCTCCTCGTCGTCAGCCCCCTCCAGGGCGCCCCGGTGGGGCTGCAGCTCACCGGGCGCGGTGTCCCGGCAGTAGCCCGGTCCCTGGCCCTGGGCCGTCTTGAGCCCCACCTCGGTGGCCACGATGTTCATGCCGGTGGCGGCGATGTTGAGGCTGAGGGCGTCGCCGCCGTCCGGCGCGCTGGCCCCGGCCGTACCGGAGGTGCTGGAGGTGCTGGTGGTGCTGGAGGTGAGCAGCTCGTCGGCGTCGCCCCCGTCACCGTCGTCCCCGCTGCAGGCGGCCCCGCCCAGGACGGCGATCACCACCAGAGCTCGCGCCGCCGCCCGAGCCCACCCCCTGCCGCTGCCCCTGCCCATTGGGGGCAGCGTACGGTGCCGGCACCTCAGCCGCCGGGGCGGTGGCGTGACCGTCGACGGAGCCCGGAAGTTGGGCGTGGACGCGCGAGGGTCGTCCGCCCGCCGCCCGGCGTGCCCCAGGCGGCCGGCGACGGTCCACAGGTCGACGCCGGCCGACAGAAGCGTCGTCACCACGAAGTTGCGGAGGCCGTGCAGGCGGTGCTCGCCGAGGCCGAGCTCTGCAGCCCCGGCATGCTCGCTCCGCCCCGGCTGACTTGTGGCCACGGGGGTGGCGTTCGCGGTTGGCCTCGTGATCGTTGGCGGCGAGCTCGCCCCGCTCAGCCGGTGGGACGAAGCCTGTACTCGCGCAGCACCACCGGCCCCCGACCGCTTGCCGGCTGATGGTCGCCGTGGAGGACGTCGGGATCGAGGTCGACCCCGTTCGGCCACGCGATCGTGCCGGCAACCTCGTCAACCGACACCTCGGCGAACGCAGCTGCATCCCTTAGCGGCTCGAACACGGCGCCGTCGAGGACGCCGGCGAAGTCGAGCTCCCGCACGAGGTCGTCGGAGAACGTCAGCCGAAGCCGGTGGTCCCCCATCGGCTCGACAGCAACGATGCGCGCCGGCCTGCTCACCCGGTCGAGGTTACCGGAGGGGTTCGATCGCAACGAGCGCAACCGACTGTTGTGCTCGCGCCCAGTTCGCGTCCAACTCGGCCCGGCGCAGGTCCGCCCACTCCCGAACGACCCGGCCGGCCGTGCGCGGAAGTGACCCGGCAACGAAGCTGCCGTCGTCGATCCTCACCAGTGCCTCATCGTCGCCGTAGATGGCGTGAAAGTGCGGCGGGCTGTGGTCGTTCCAGTACATGTAGATGACGATCCCGTAGAACTCGCTCAGCCTGGGCACGGGCGTCAGCCGCTCGTGGCAGCGCTCGGTGACGAGGTCGCCCCCGGCTGATCAGGCGCAGTCGCCTCGGCCTGCGACTCGTCGCCGACCTCGTCCATGATCTTCTGCAGGACGTCGGCTGCGACCTTGTCACCGCTGTCGACGAAGTGGGAGTACACGTTGAGGGTGGTCGCGGCACGGGCGTGGCCGAGACGACCGGCGACCACCGACACGGGCACACCGGCCGTCAGCATGGTGGTGGCCATGAAGTGGCGGAGGTCGTGAAGGCGGACGCCGGCGAGACCGGCGCGATCACGCGCCCGGCGCCAGCGGTGGCTGGTGACGTCCGGCCGCCACGGTGTCGCTGCGTCCGGCGCGTTCGAGAAGACGAACCCATCACGGCGTAGTGCCATGCCGCAGAACGCCGCCCGTTCGCCCATGCGCTTGTGATGTGCGGTGAGTGCGGCGAGGGTCGACGCGTCAACGGTCACCCGGTAGCTGCGATGGGTCTTGGTGCCCTTCACAACGATCCCGTCTGGGCCGTCGACCACCGCACGGGCGAACGTGAGCGCGCCGGAGGCGAGGTCGACGTCGCGCCACTGGAGGCCGCACAACTGCGAGCGCCGGGCACCCGTCGACACGGCGAGGCGGAGGTAGGCGTACAGCTCCGGGTCGTCGACCGCCACGTCGGCCAGCAGACGGGCGACGCCTGCCGGCGGTGGCGGCGCCAGGTCCGGAGGGATCACCCGAGGCGGCGAGGCGGCGTCCGCAGGGTTGCTCGGGATCCACCCCCACCTGACCGCCTGCGCCAGCGCGGCGTGGAGGACGACGTGCACCCGCCGGATGGCGGCCGGCGACATGAATTCGCTCTTGCGGCCGGGGAGCTTGCGCATCGCCGCGTAGCAGGCGTCGATGTCCGCCGGCCGCAGGCGCATGAGCTTGATCGGCCCGAGCCGCGGGCCCAGGTGGTGGCGAATGGCGCTTCGGGTCTGCGTGACGGTGCCGGGCGCCCAGTCCGGAGAGGCGAGGTCGAACCACCGCTCGAGCAGGACGGCAACGGTGGCGTCGGTCCCGGCGAGACCCCGGTCGGCGTCGGCGACCATGCCCGCCAGCTCTCGCTGCGCCTGCCGCTTGCCGCCCCGCACGGTCCTGGTCGCCCACCGCTTGCGGCCGCTCACCGGATCGCGCCCGACGAAGACCCGGAGCTGCCAACTCTCCGGCCCGCGCTGGCGCATGGAGCCCTTCACCGGCACACACGGTAGCGCCGTCGGATGGACGGGGATGGACATCGGATGGACAAGCCCGACCTCCGACGCGAATCAGGGACCCGGAAAGGGTCCCTGACCTGGACTGTTGTGGAGCGGACGACGGGATTCGAACCCGCGACCCCAACCTTGGCAAGGTTGTGCTCTACCAGCTGAGCTACGTCCGCAGCGGCGTGCAGCCTACTTCAGGAGGCGGGACAGACGTCGGTCCGCGAGGGGCTTCCCGCCCGTCTGGCAGGTGGGGCAGTACTGGAGCGACTTGGTGGCGAAGGACACCTCCCGGATGGTGTCGCCGCACTCGGGGCAGGGCTGGCCGGCCCGGCCGTGGACCCGCAGGCCGGACCTCTTCTCACCCTTGAGCCCGGCGGCGGGGAGGCCGGCGCTGCGGTGCATGGCGTCGGTGAGCACGCCCACCACGGCGGCGTGGAGGCGGGCCACCTCGTCGTCGCTCAGCTTGGCGGCCGGCTTGAACGGCGACAGCTTGGCCACGTGGAGGGCCTCGTCGGAGTAGGCGTTGCCCACGCCAGCCACCACCGACTGGGTGGTGAGCGCCGCTTTGAGCTGGCCGCCGTGCTCCCGCAGCGCGGCCCCGAGGGCGGCGGCGTCGAAGGCGGCGGCGAGGGGATCGGGCCCCAAGCGGGCCACGCCCTCCACCTCCTCGGGCGAGCGGACCACATAGATGGCCAGCCGCTTCTCGGTGCCGGCCTCGGTGACGTCGAAGCCGGCCCCGCCGGACAGCCCCACGCGCAGAGCCAGGGGGTTGTTGCGCCCCGGCTTGGCCCGGGCCGTGGTGAGCTCGTCGCTCCAGCGCAGCCAGCCACCACGCGCCAGGTGCAGCACCAGCAGCATGCCGCCGGTGTCGAGCATGAGGAACTTGCCCCGCCTCCCCGTGCCCGTGACGGTGCGACCAACCAGGGCGCCCAGGGGCGGGTCATAGGTCTTGAGGGCCGCGAAGGCGGCCAGCTCGGCTCGCTCCACGGTGCGGCCGGTGGCCTGCGCGGCCAGGAAGCGGGCCAGTGACTCGACCTCGGGCAGCTCAGGCACGGCGGGCCTCCTCGCCCGTCCGACCGGTGGAGCCGAAGCCGGCCATGCCCCGCTCGCTGGGGCCCAGCTCGTCCACCGGCGCGAACCGCACCTGTTCCACCGGCTGCACCACCAGCTGGGCGATCCTGTCGCCCCGGCAGACCTTGTAGGGCACCCCGGGGTCGGTGTTCACCAGCAGGACCTTGAGCTCGTCGCGGTAGCCGGCATCGATGAGCCCGGGGGTGTTGAGGCAGGTGACCCCGTGGCGCAGGGCCAGGCCGCTGCGGGGCTGGATGAAGCCGGCGTACCCCGGCGGGATGGCGATGGCGATGCCGGTGGGCACCAGGGCCCGGCCGCCGCCGGGAGCGAGCTCGGCGTCCTCCCGCGCCACCAGGTCGGCACCGGCGTCGTTGGCCCGGGCGTAGGCGGGCAGGGGGAGGTCGGGGTCGAGGCGCACCACGGGCAGGTCGAGCATCGCCCCAAGCCTACGGAGCCGGCGCTGCCTACGATCGCCCCAATGCTGGTGTGGATGGACCTGGAGATGACCGGGCTGGACCCCGCCACCTGCACCATCGTCGAGGTGGCCACGCTGGTCACCGACGACGACCTCAACGTGGTGGCCGAGGGGCCGGACCTGGTGGTGGCCGCTCCCCCGGAGGCACTGGCCACCATGGACGACGTGGTGCGGGGGATGCACCGCTCGAGCGGGCTCCTGGCCGCCATCGAAGCATCCTCCACCACGCTGGCCGAGGCGGGCCGGCAGACCCTCGAGTTCATCCGGCAGCACGTGCCCGAGCCGCGCTCGGTGCCCCTGTGCGGGAACTCCATCGGCACCGACCGGCGCTTCCTGGCGGTGCACCTGCCCGAGATCGAGGCGTGGCTGCACTATCGCTCCATCGACGTGTCCACGCTCAAGGAGCTGTGCCGGCGGTGGTACCCCGACGCCCTGGCCGCCGCCCCGCCCAAGAAGGGCAGCCACCGGGCCCTGGACGACATCAAGGAGAGCGTCGCCGAGCTGGCCTACTACCGGGCCACCATCCTCAAGTAGTTCCTGGCCTCCCCCGTACACTGCCGCATGGCCGACGGCGGGAAGGCGACCAACACCGACGAGGCGGAGCCGGAGGAGCCGGCCCTCACCAAGGCCACCGGCAGGGGGCTGCGGTGGGGGGAGGACGTCATCTACGCCCTCGTGGCCATCACCCTCTTCGGGTGCGCCCTGGTGGTGCTGGCCGACACCATCTACGACCTGTTCAACGACGCCGACGAGGGTGTCACCAAGGCCATGCAGTCCACCCTGGACTCGCTGCTGATCGTGTTCATCCTGGTGGAGCTGCTGGCCGCCGTCCGCCAGACCCTGGTGGAGCGCAAGCTGGTGGCCGAGCCCTTCCTGCTGGTGGGCATCATCGCCTCCATCAAGGAGATCGTGGTGGTCTCCGCCTTCGCCGAGAAGCGCGAGGACGTCCAGGAGTCGATGCTGGAGGCGGGCGTGCTGGGCGGCGTCGTGGTGGGCCTCGCCATCGCCACCTTCCTCCTGCGCCGCAAGGAGCGCGAGCCCGAGGAGTAGCGCCGGGGCTACGGCACGAGGGCCAGTCCCGCCGCGCCGGACGGCAGCCCGGTGGGCGCCCCGTGGAACACGGCGTCACCGAAGGTGAACACGGCACCGTCGGACCCCAGCAGGTAGTACCCCTTGCCCGACGCGCTGGCCTGGGCGTCCACGACCTGGGCCCTGATCCCCGCCTCGGGCAGCCCGCCGGCCCGCCGGGCCAGGCCGAAGCCGAACACCGACCCGTCGGCCGTCACCAGCCAGTACCCCCTGCCCTTGCGGGCCACCGCCATGGCCACGACCGGGCTCCGGGACCGGCCCTGGGCCGATCCCATGTGGACGGCGTCGCCGTGGGCCGAGACCCGCCCCTCGGCGGTGGCCAGCCAGTAGCCGCGCCCCGACGGGGTGCGGGCCATGGCCGTCACCGGACCGGCCGGCGCGGAGCCGAGGTCCGGCGCGTCGCCGAAGCCCCGCACCCGGCCGCGCTCCTCGGCGACCCAGTAGCCCAGTCCGCTGGGTGTGGCCTCGATGGCCACGGCGCGGCTGGGTTGCTGGAGGAGGGCCAGCAGGTCGGGCGAGCCGAGGGGCAGGGCGTCGCCGGCCGGCAGCACCCGGCCACCGTCGCTCACCACCCAGTAGCCCAGGCCCGACGGCGTGGCGGCGATGCCCGCCGCCGGCACCAGCAGCGGCGACAGCAGCCCACCCAGCGCCGGCGGCGCGGTTGACGCCCGGCCGAAGGGCAGGGCCCGGCCGTCGCGGCCCAGCACCCAGTAGCCGGCCGTGAGGGCGTTGTGCACCGCCCCCACCGCCGACGCCACCGCCTGGCGGATGCCCGGCAGCCGGGCCGTGAGCTGGTCGCCGGGGCAGGAGGTGCGCCCCACCTGGTTGTGCCCGGCGATGGTGGGCAGCACCGCTCCGCCCGCCCACGTCGCCGTGCCGGCGGCGTCGATGCCGTGGCGGTCGGCCTTCCAGGCCAGCAACCGCTGGAGGGCGTCGACGGCGGCCGGGGTGGGGGCGGACCGGCCGGTGAAGGTGCCCATGAGGGCCACCCCCACCGAGCCGGCGTTCTGGCCCTCGGCGTGGGCCCCGACGACGCCCTCGCCGATGGCGCTCTCGCCGGTGGGGTGCTCGCCGGCGCCGTAGGGCCGCGCCCACCGCCCCTCGAAGACGTGGCCGGCAGCGTCGATCACGAAGTTGTACCCGGTGTCGTCCCAGCCGTTGGCCTTCACGTGATAGGCGTGCATGGCCCGCATGGTGGCGGCGGGGTCGGGATCGTTGTTGGGCGTCACGGTGTGGTGGACCACGATGCGGTCCACCGGCGCGAAGGAGGGCGGGGCCCGCCGCCGCGACTCGTCGGCGCCCCAGTGGCCGCGGGGGACCACCTCGGGCTGGGCCACGTCGGCACGCGCCGCCGCGGGGCGGGCCCGGACCAGGTGCCGGGGCCCGTGCTCGGCGTCGATGGCCACCAGCCCCACCTGGCTCGCCCCGCTCCCCCAGCG
>JBOGHQ010000282.1:0-2967 GCA_050744785.1 Acidimicrobiales bacterium
TGGCCGCGGCTCGAGCCGCTCCTGGCCAAGGTGCAGAAGCCGGCCCGCTACATCGGATGCGAGGACGGTGCCCTGGACCCCGTCCACGCCCCCCACAAGGTGGCGTGGCTGCTGGTGTACCCGGACGCCTACGAGATCGGCCTTCCCAACCAGGGCCTCCAGATCCTCTACGAGATACTGAACGAGCGAGCCGACGCGGTGGCGGAGCGGTCCTATGCGCCATGGGTGGACATGGAGGCCGAGCTGCGCCGCCACGGCCTGCCCCTGTTCAGCGTGGACACCCACCGGGCCGCCGCCGACTTCGACCTGCTGGCCTTCAACCTCTCCGCCGAGCTCGTCTACACCAACGTCCTCAACTGCATCGACCTGGCCGGCGTCCCGGTGCGGGCCGCGGCGCGGGGCCCCGAGCACCCGCTGGTGGCGGCCGGCGGGCACTGCACCTTCAACCCCGAGCCGCTGGCCGACTTCGTCGACCTGTTCGTCATCGGCGACGGCGAGGAGGTGGTGGCCGAGGTCACCGAGGTGGTGGGCGCGTGGAAGGCGGGCGGGCGCACGGCCGGGTCGCGCCCGCGGGTCCTGCGGGACCTGGCCCGGGTGCCCGGCGTCTACGTGCCGTCGATGTACGACGTCGCCTACGACGGGGACCGGCTGGTGGCCGTCACCCCCCGCCACCCCGACGTGCCCGAGCGGGTGGAGAAGCGCACCATCGCCGACCTCAACGACTGGCCCTACCCCCGCCAGCAGCTGGTGCCCCTCACCGAGGTGGTGCACGACCGGCTCAACGTCGAGATCTTCCGGGGCTGCACGCGGGGCTGCCGGTTCTGTCAGGCCGGCATGATCACCCGCCCGGTGCGGGAGCGCTCCTCGGCCCAGGTGCGGTCCATGGTGGAGGCCGGCCTCCGCCGCACCGGCTACGACGAGGTGAGCCTCACCTCGCTGTCCAGCGCCGACTACTCGGGCATCGAGGACGTGGTGGGCGGCATCATCAACGACCCCATGTGCCAGGGCTCGGTGGGCGTGAGCCTCCCCAGCCTGCGGGTCGACGCCTACACCGTGGGCATCGCCAGCGAGATCGCCAAGGTGCGCCGCACCGGCCTCACCTTCGCCCCGGAGGGCGGCACGTGGCGGATGCGGCAGGTGATCAACAAGCTCATCCGCGAGGAGGACCTCTACGGGGCGGCGGAGTCGGCCTTCTCGCAGGGCTGGCAGCGCATGAAGCTGTACTTTCTCATCGGCCTGCCCACCGAGACCGACGAGGACGTGCTCGGCATCGCCGAGCTGGCCCGCCGCTGCGCCGCCATCGGGCGCAGCCACACGGGCCGGGTCACGGTGAGCGCCTCGGTGGGCGGCTTCGTGCCCAAGCCGCAGACGCCGTTCCAGTGGTTCGGCCAGGCCTCGGTCGGCCACCTGCGGGCCAAGGTGAACCTGCTGAAGGACGCCGTGCGCCGCGACCGCGGCGTCCAGCTCAAGTGGCACGACCCCAGGGCCACGCTGGCCGAGGGGCTGGCCAGCCGGGGCGACCGCCGCATGGGAGCCGTCATCGAGGACGTGTGGCGCCACGGCGGCACGTTCCAGGAGTGGTCGGAGCACTTCGACCTCGGGCTGTGGGAGGACGCCATGGCCCGCCACGGCCTGTCCGTGGACCACTACGTCCACCGTCACCGGGAGGAGGACGAGGTCCTGCCCTGGGACCACGTCTCGGCCGGGTTGCACAAGGACTTCCTGTGGCAGGACTGGCAGGAGGCGCTGCGGGCCTCGGGCCTGGAGGACTGCCGGTGGACGCCGTGCTACGACTGCGGCGCCTGCACGGGTTTCGGCATCGAGCACGTGGTGGCCTCGCCGGTGCCGCCCGCCGGCGGCAGCCAGGGCACCGGCCAGGACCTGTCGCCGGCCGAGGCCGTCCCGGTCCGGCTGCTGGCCGGGAGGCCGGGCTGATGCGGGTCCGGGTCCGCTTCGCCAAGGTCGGCAAGGTGCGCTGGACCAGCCACCGTGACGTGGCCCGCATGTGGGAGCGGGCCTTCCGGCGGGTCCAGCTCCCTCTCGCCTACACCCAGGGGTTCTCACCCCGTCCCCGGGTCAGCTTCGGGCTGGCCCTCCCCACCGGCGCCGAGTCGGTGGCCGAGTACCTCGACGTCGAGCTGGCCGAGGGCGCCGGCGCCGACGTGGCCGCCCTGCCGGGCCGCCTGACGGCCGCCCTCCCGGCCGGCGTCGACGCGCTGGCCGCCGTCGTCCTCGACACCGGCACCGCCTCCCTCCAGCACGAGGTCACGTCGTGCTCGTGGGAGGTGGAGCCAGCCGGTGTGGCCCCGGCTCAGCTGGAGGAGCTGGTGGCCGGTGCCCTGGCCCGCCCGTCGCTGGTCATCACCCGTGAGCGCAAGGGCCAGCGCCGCGAGCAGGACGTCCGCGCCGGCATCCTGGCTTGCCAGGCCCACGGCACCACGCTCCTTGCCGAGCTGGCCGCCAAACCCCGAGCCCTCCGTCCCTCCGAGCTCCTCGTCGCCCTGGGAGGGCTGGAGGAGGGACGGGCCCGAAGGACATCCCAGTGGATCGAGCGCGATGGCGCGCGGTGGGAGCCCGTTCCGCTCCCACTCGACGCGACCGCCGCTCCGCACGTCATCGGGCGTGCGTCATGAGAAGGGACCTTTCCCATGTCCGACCCGATCCCCGGGCCGACGCGCCGCGACCCCGAGCCGCCCCCGGCCCCGCCCCCCGCCGCTCCCGGCCCAGGAGACGCCGGGGGGACTGACCGGCCCGCCGGCCAGGATGGCGCCCGCGGCGGCCGTAGCGGCCGCCGGCGCGGCTCCCGCGGTGGCCGCAACCGCAACCGGGACCGCTCCACCACCGCCACCGGGAACGGGGGCGGCGAACAGGGCGACGGCCGGGGTGGCGTCGCCTCCGACCGCCAGCCGGAGCTGCCCGACCCGCCCGGCGAGGGCCGGCCTCGGTCGCCCCGGGTGGGCGACTCCC
>JBOGHQ010000283.1:0-10168 GCA_050744785.1 Acidimicrobiales bacterium
GGGAACTCGACGGCGGCGCCGTCCCAGGTGAGCTCGGCTGCCTTGTCGCCCACGGCCCGGACCTGGTCGTCCAGCTCGGCCACGCCGGCCCGGCCACCGCCCGACACGCACTGGTACGTCGAGGCCACCAGCCGCACCAGGCCGGCCTCGTCGTGGAGCACCTTGAGGGGCGGCATGCAGACCATCGTGGTGCAGTTGGGGTTGGCCACGATCCCCTTCGGGATCGAGTCCAGGGCATCGGCGTTGACCTCCGGCACCACCAGCGGCACGTCGGGGTCCCGCCGCCAAGCCGACGAGTTGTCCACCACGATGGCGCCGGCGGCGGCCACTCGCGGCGCCAGCTCCCGGGACAGGGTGGCGCCGGCCGACATCAGCACCACGTCGAGGTCCGAGTAGTCGGTGGTGGCGGCGTCCTCCACTTCGACGTCGCCGGGCCCCCACGGCAGGCGGGTGCCGGCCGAGCGGGCGGAGGCGAAGAACCGGACCTCGTCGGCGGGGAAGGCCCGCTCGGCCAGGATCGAGCGCATGACCTCGCCCACCATGCCGGTGGCACCGATGACTCCTAGTCGCATGGGAGCAGTGTAGAGGGGGGCCCCTTCACCCCAGCCCGAATGCGGCGTGGAGGGCCTGCACGGAACGCTCCACCGCGTCGGCCCGCACCACGCAGCTGATGCGGATGGGGGAGGTGGAGATCATCTCGATGTTCACCGCCTCCTGAGCCAGCGTCTCGAACATGGTGGCCGTGATGCCGGGGTGGGTCTTCATGCCGGCCCCGATCAACGACACGGTGGCGATGGAACCGTCGGCGGTGACGTCGGCGGCGCCGATCTCGGCGGCGTGGGCCCGGCAGGCGGCCAGGCTCACGGCGAGGTCGTCCTTGGGGACGGTGAAGGAGATGTCGGTGGTGCCGCCCAGCGACACGTTCTGCACGATCATGTCCACGTTCACGTGCTCGTCGGCCAGCGAGCGGAACAACTGTGCGGCGATACCCGGCCGGTCCGGCACCTGGGTGACGGTGATCTTGGCCTCCGAGGTGTCGTGCACGACGGCCGACACGATGGCTTGCTCCATGGAAGGACCTTCCGCTCGACGCTTCTCGACCTCTTCGGCCGACACGATCCAGGTGCCCGGCTCCCACGTGAAGCTGGAGCGGACGTGGAGGCGCACCTTGTGGTTGCGGGCGTACTCCACCGAACGCACCTCCGGCTTGGGGCAGCCGGCCGCGCACATCTCCAGCATCTCCTCGTAGGTGAGCTCCCGCAGGCGGACGGCGTCGGCGACCACCCGGGGGTCGGCCGAGAACACGCCCGACACGTCGGTGTACAGCTCGCAGGCGTCGGCCTCCAGGGCCTCGGCCAGGGCCACCGCGGTGGTGTCCGACCCACCCCGCCCGAGGAAGGTGACGTCCCGGTCGGTGGACACGCCCTGGGCGCCGGCCACCACCGGGACCTGTCCCGCGCCCAGGGCCTGGCGGACCCGCTCGGCCCGTACCTCGACGATGCGCGCCTTGGTATGGGTGGTGTCGGTGATGAGCTCGGCCTGGCTGCCGGTGAACGACGCCGCCGGGCAGCCCAGATCAACCAGCGCCATGCACAGCAGGGCCATGCTCTTGCGCTCGCCGGCGGTGATGAGCATGTCCATCTCGCGGCCAGGGCGGGTATGGGAGACCTGGCCGGCGAGATGGATGAGCTCGTCGGTCTCCTTGCCCATGGCGCTGACCACCACCACCACCTGGGTGCCTCGCCGGACCGTGCGCGTCACCTGGTCGGCGACCTGGCGGATCCGCTCCGCATCGGCCACCGAGGTCCCGCCGAACTTCTGCACCACGAGGGCCACGGGCGGAGCGTAGTTGGGAAGGCCCGTCCACTAGGTTGCCCATTCGTGCCGACCGACAAGCGACAGCGCAAGAAGGAGGGCCGTCAGGCCCGGCTCGAGCAGCTGCGGGCCGAGCAGGCGCGGGCCCGGCGCAAGCGGCTCGTCGCCACGGTTCTGGTGATCGCCCTGGTGGTGGGACTGGCTGCCGCCGTCTTCTCCCGCGGTGGGGACGACGAGGACAACGTGGCGGCGGGCGACGACACCACCACCACCACCACGGCCGAGGGCAGCACCGACGGCCCGCCCCAGGGCGAGCCGGTCCCGGCCGGCGCCAAGCTCGACACCTGGGCCTGCCCGGCCGCCGACGGCAGCTCGCCCCGCACCGACCAGTTCCCGTCCGAGCCGCCGCCCATGTGCATCGACCCGGCCAAGACGGTGGTGGCCACGCTCTCCACCACCCAGGGGCCCATCGAGATCACCCTCGACACCAAGAAGACGCCCCAGACGGCCAACAACTACGCCGTGCTCTCCCGCTACCACTACTACGACGGCACGGTGATCACCCGCATCGACGACAGCATCGACATCATCCAGACCGGCTCACCCAGGACCCAGACGATCAGCGACCCCGGTCCCGGCTACAACATCAAGGACGAGGGCACCGGCTTCACCTACAGCGAGGGCGACGTGGTGATGGCCCGCAGCCAGGGCCCCGACAGCGGTTCGGCCCAGTACTTCATCGTCACCGGGCCCAAGGCGGCGGCGCTCAACGCCCAGGGCACCTACGTGACCTTCGGGAAGATCACCAGCGGGCTCGACGTGGCCAAGAAGATCGCCGGCCTGTTCGAGCCCTGTGCCCCGAGCGCGGCGTCCTGCCTGGGCGGAGCGCCCAGCGAACTGGTCACCATCGAAAAGGTCGAGATCGAGGAGAGGTAGGAGGCGCCCATGGCCACCGATTGCCCCGAGCCCGACGGGTCCAGCCCCAAGCAGCAGCGCTTCGACGGCCCGCCGCCCATGTGCATCGACCCGGAGAAGAGCTACAGGGCCGAGATGGTCACCACCAAGGGGACGATGGTGGTCGCCCTCGACCCGGTCGCCGCGCCGAAGACGGTCAACAACTTCGTCGTCCTGGCCCGGTACCACTACTTCGACGGGATCCACTTCCACCGGGTCATTCCCGGCTTCATGCTCCAGGGGGGTGACCCGGATGGAAGCGGCCGGGGCGGGCCCGGCTACCGCTTCGCCGACGAGCTGCCCAAGCCGGGCCGCTACGAGCTGGGATCGCTCGCCATGGCCAACGCCGGTCCCAACACCAACGGCAGCCAGTTCTTCATCATCAGCGGCCCTGACGGCATGCGCCTGCCGCCCCAGTACTCGCTGTTCGGCAAGGTGGTGAAGGGCCTCGACGTGGTGAGCGCCATCGACGCCATCGGCTCGGCCAGCGGCAACCCGCGGGAGAAGGTGGTCATCGAGTCGGTCACCATCGCCGAGGGGGACTGAGGGCTCACGCCGGCAGGGCGTCGAGGCCGGCCTCGGCCCCCTTGAGCCAGACCCGCACCTGACCGGCGCCAGCCGCCGTCCAGCCGGAGCCGGGGCGCAGGACCAGGGCGGTGCGCTCGTCGATGGCCACCACCGGCAGGTCGGGCGGGGCCAGGGTGACGGTGCGGTGAGCCTTCTCGTGCGACCAGGAGTCGGCGTGGGGGATGACGGCCAGCTGGGCGACCAGGCCCAGGCCGAGGGTGAAGGCACCGCCCCGCGGGTCCACCATGGGATCGGTGAGCACCATGGCCCCGGCCGAGGAGCCGGCCACCACGGCCCCGTCGTTCCACGCCGCCACCAGCGCCTGCCACAGGGCCGAGCTCTTCAGCACCGACCGGAGGTGCAGCGGCGAGCCGCCCCCGAGGTAGATGAACCGGGCCTCCTTCAGGACGTTGACATTGGCCTGCTCCTCAGCGTCGGGCCGGCGCAGCACCGGCAGGCCCCGCACGGTGGCGCCCAGGCCCTCGAACCAGCGGGCGGCGGTGGCCACGGCCCGGTCGGGATGCTCATAGGCCGCGGCAGTGGGCAGTACCAGCACTTCCCGGGCACCGCTGGCCTCCAGCAGGTCGGCGTCGAAGCTGCACCCGTCCTGCCATTCATCGCCGCCGACCAGGGCCAGCACCCCGTGGGTGGTCATCCCGCCAACCTACTGCCAGGGGTCGGCGCCGGCGATGGAGCGCCGGCGCCCAGGACGCTAGCGTTGAGGGCCAGAGCAATCCGGACGGTTGCCCTTGAGGAGCGTTCCTTTCTGGCCGATGGAGAACCCGATGGTCGACCGCCGCGTCCTCCCTGGTCTGGTCGCCGGCCTGGCCGGGCTAGCCGCCGGGGTCGGCGCGATCGTCTTCTCCGTCCTCGAGCTCGCCGTGCTCGCCGCAGCCTGCGCCCTGGTGGCCGGGGGCGTCTCGGTGGTCCACGTCCGGCACATCCGGGCCGCCGAGCGGGATGCGGCCGGGAGTGCCGCCCTGGCCATGCTGCTCGACCTGCCGCGCGGTCCCCGGGGTGAGGCGGCCGACCTCCTGGACGGCGAGACGGGCCTCCCCGACGCCCCCTTCTTCACATTGGCCCTGGAGGGCCGGGTGGCGGCCGCCCGCCGCCACCTGTGGCCGGTGACGGTCCTGCTCCTCGACGTGGGGCTGGCGCCCGACTGCGAGGTCGGCCGCGCCCGCGCCGACGCCCTGGCCTCCTTCGCCGACCTGATGCGCCGCACGCTGCGGGAGTCGGACATCTCCTGCCGGATCGGCCCCACCCGCTTCGCCGTGCTGTTGGACGACACCGGCGAGGAGGGCGGGGTCTGGACCGCCGAGCGGCTCCAGGTGGCCGTCTCCCACGATGTGTCGAAGGTCCGCCGCATGGCGGCCGGCGTGGCCAGCTACCCCACCCACGGCCTGGAGGCCGGCGAGGTCCTGGGACGGGCCGAGTCAGCCCTCACCCGGGCCTGCGCCAGCCCGGCCGGCCGGGGCCTGGGCCAGGTCGAGGTGGCCCTCCCCGACTTCGCCTGACCGGCGAGCCCACCGTCCACAGGTTTCTCCACAGGGCTGTGGGGCACCGGCCTGTGGACAAGTAGTGGACTGACCGTCCGGACCAGCTGTTGTCGAACCAAACAAGGGAGGCGACGCCTACTTGCTCGGGAAGGTGCGGGGGCGGCGGCGGCCGGCGTTGTCGGGGTGCCACCACCGTCCCGAGAAACGCCACCCCGGGGAGCGGCGATCAGTGGGTACCTCGCCCGGGCCCGGCGGGGCCGGCCACACGGCCTCGATGGCGGCCACGATGGCGGCCAGCTCGCCCGGCGAGGGCCGGCCGCGGTCAGAGGGGGACGTTGCCATGCTTGCGGCGGGGAGCCTCCTCCCGCTTGGAGCGCAGCATGGCCAGGCTGCGCACCAGGACGGCGCGGGTGTCGGCGGGGTGGATCACGTCGTCCACGTAGCCCCGCTCGGCGGCCACGTAGGGGTTGACGTAGCGCCCGATGTACTCAGCCACCAGGTCGGCCTTCCGGGCTACGGGGTCGTCGGCCTCGGCCAGCTCCCGGCGGTGCACGATCTCCACCGCCCCGTCGGGCCCCATGACGGCGAACTCGGCCGACGGCCAGGCGTAGGCCAGGTCGGACCCGATGCCCTTGGAGTTCATCACCACGTAGGCCCCGCCGTAGGCCTTGCGGATGACGACCTGGACCCGCGGCACGCTGGCCTCGCAGAAGGCGTAGAGCAGCTTGGCGCCGTGGCGGATGATGCCGCCGTACTCCTGGTCGGTGCCGGGCAGGAACCCGGGCACGTCGACGAAGGTGACCAGCGGGATGTTGAAGGCGTCGCACGTGCGCACGAACCGGGCCGCCTTCTCGGACGACTCGATGTCGAGGGCGCCGGCCAGCACCGAGGGCTGGTTCCCCACCACGCCGACGGGGTGGCCGTCGAGCCGGGCCAGGCCGCACACCATGTTGCGGGCCCAGTGCGCGAAGTACTCGAAGAACTCGCCGTCGTCCACCACTGTGGTGATGATCTGCTTCATGTCGTAGGGCTGGGTGGGGCTGGCCGGCACCGCGTCGGCCAGCTCGGGAGTGGCCCGGTCGGGCTCGTCCACCGGCTCCAGCGCGGGCGGCTCCTCCAGGTTGTTGGCGGGCAGGAAGGACAGGAGGTAGCGGACCTGGTCGAGGCAGCCCTTCTCGTCGGCGGCCACGAAGGTGGACACGCCCGACTTGGTGGCGTGGGTCATGGCCCCGCCCAGCTCCTCGATGGTGACGTCCTCGCCCGTGACGGCCCGCACCACGTCGGGGCCGGTGATGAACATGTGGGAGCTGCCCTGGACCATGAACACGAAATCGGTCATGGCCGGGCTGTACACCGCCCCGCCGGCGCACGGCCCCAGCACCACGCTGACTTGGGGCACCACGCCCGAGAGGGCCACGTTGCGGTGGAAGATCTTTCCGTACATGTCGAGGGCCACCACGCCCTCCTGGATGCGGGCGCCGGCGCCGTCGTTGAGGCCGATCACCGGCACCCCCACGGCGGCGGCCAGGTCCATCACCTTGTGCACCTTCTCGCCGAAGACCTCGCCCAATGACCCGCCGAACACGGTGAAGTCCTGGCTGAACACGCACACCCGCCGGCCGTCGATGGTGCCGAAGCCGGTGACGACGCCGTCGGTGTAGGGACGGTTCTCCTCCAGCCCCATGCCGGTGGCCCGGTGGCGGGCCAGCATGTCGAGCTCCTGGAACGAGCCGTCGTCCAGCAGGTACTCGATGCGCTCCCTGGCCGTCATCTTGCCCCGGGCGTGCTGGCGCTCGACGGCCCGCTCCGAGCCGGCGTGCAGCGCCTCCTGTTTGCGCTTGGCCAGCTCGGCCAGTTGGTCGTCCACCACCGTGCAGGCTACCGGCGGCGAGGGAGACTGCCGGCGTGCCGGTCGGGCCCCCGCCGCAGCCCTGGGCCTTCCCCGCCCCCCGGCCGGGCGACGACCTGGTGGGCGTGGGCGCCGACCTGGCCCCCGGCACGCTGCTGGCCGCCTACCGCGAGGGACTGTTCCCAATGCCCCTCGGCGCACCGACCGGCCACGCTCCGCTGGGCTGGTGGTCGCCGGTGCGCCGGGGGATCATCCCGCTCGACGGGCTGCGGGTGAGCCGGTCGCTGGCCCGCTCCCGCCGCCGCTTCACCACCACCGTGGACACCGCCTTCGAGGCTGTGATCGAGGCCTGCGCCGACGCCCGGCGGGAGCAGGGCTGGATCACGGCCGACATCCGGACGGCGTACGTGACGCTGCGCGAACTGGGGTGGGCCCACAGCGTGGAGACCTGGACGGCCGGCGGCGAGCTGGCCGGCGGGCTCTACGGGCTGGCGATCGGCGGCTTCTTCGCCGGCGAGTCCATGTTCCACCGGGGCCCCGACGCCTCCAAGGTCGCCCTCGTGGCCCTGGTGGACCGGCTCCGGGCCCGAGGCGCCGCCCTGCTCGACGTCCAGTGGTGTACGCCCCACCTGGCCAGCCTGGGCGCCATCGAGGTCTCCCGGGCCGAGTACCGCCGGCTGCTCCACGCCGCCCTCGCCCTCCCACCCGCTTTCTGAACCCTCAGGCCCGGTCTGCGGACCTCACGGTTCAGAAAGCGTGAGAGACCGGTCCAGCAGGCCGGGGGCCTTCAGGCGCTCGCACATGGCGGCGAAGGCAGGGGTGGGACCGGTCCAGCGCAGGCCGGCCACCGACGTCAGGAGGGAGCGGTCGACCCGGAGGGTGGCCAGGTCCCGGAAGAGCAGGGCCAGGTCCCGCTGCTCGGCCAGGGTGTTGGCCAGCGACCGGGCCCCCCGCACGTCGACGGCCCAGCGCTCGCCCAGCCGGGGGATGTCCTCGATATGGCCGTAGCGGGCCAGGACGGTGGTGGCGGCCGCCTTGCCCCAGCCCTTCAGTCCGGGGTAGCCGTCGGCGCTGTCGCCCACCAGGGCCAGCCAGTCCGGGATGGACCCGGGCCGCACGCCGTAGCGGGCCACCACGGCCGACTCGTCCAGGGTCACCGCCTTGCGCCGGTCCAGCTGCACCACCCGGTCGCCGACCACGCACTGGCCCAGGTCCTTGTCCGGCGTGCAGATGACGACCTGGGTCACGTCGGGGTCCTCGGCCGCCACCGCCGCCGCCGAGGCCAGGGCGTCGTCGGCCTCCAGCTCCACCATGGCCCACACCACCAGGCCCATGGCCCGAAGGGCCTCCTCCAGCAGGGGGAACTGGGCCTTCAGCACGGGGTCCACGCCCGAGCCGTCCTTGTACCCGGCCCACAGCTCGTTGCGGAACGACTCGATGACGTGGTCGGTGGCCACCCCCACATGGGTGGCCCCGTCCTCCAGCAGGCCCAGGAGCGAGCCCACCACCCCTCGGGTGGCCGCCGTCTCCGACGTGGCCCGCACCTCGGACGGCGTGCCGTAGTGGTGGCGGAACAGCTCGTAGGTCCCGTCGACCAGGTGGACCTTCACCCGGCCGGCTCCTCCACCAGCTCGATGAGGGTGCCGAAGGCGCCCTTGGGGTGGAGGAAGGCCACGGTGGTGCCCCGGCTGCCGGTGCGAGGGTGCTCGTCGACCACCTGGGCGCCGGCCGACCGCACCGAGGACAGGGCGGCGGCGCAGTCGGCCACTCGGTAGCCGACGTGGTGGACCCCCTCGCCCCGCCGGTCCAGGAAGCGGGCCACCGGCGAGTCGTCCCGGAACGGGGCCAGCAGCTGGATGAACGACGGGCCCACGGCCAGCAGGGCCTCGTCCACGCCGTCGGTCTCGATGCGCTCCCGGTGGGCCACCGTCGCCCCGAAGGTCTGCTGGTACCACGCCACCACGGCGTCGAGGTCCCGCACGGCCATGCCGACGTGGTCCAGGGCGGTGAGCAGCGACGGCGCCTCGGCCACCGGCGAACGCTACCCCCTGGCCCCAGCCGGCCACGGGGCCGGGAGGCCGTACCATCGGCGTCATGCCCGGCTCCATCATCCTGGCCGGCGCCCGGACGCCGATCGGCAAGCTGTCCGGGGCGCTGGCGCCCTTGACGGCCATGGAACTGGGCGGCCTCGCCATCGCAGCCGCCCTGGAGCGGTCCGGCGTGGCGCCGGAGGAGGTGGACCACGTGGTGATGGGCCACGTCCTCCAGGCCGGGCAAGGCCAGATCACGGCCCGCCAGGCCGCCGTCCGGGGCGGGATCCCGATGACGGTGCCGGCCACCAACGTGAACAGGGTCTGCCTCTCCGGCCTCACCGCCATCCACCTCGCAGACCAGATGATCGCCGCCGGCGGCGCCGACGTGGTGGTGGCGGGAGGGATGGAGTCGATGACCAACGCCCCCCACCTCCTGCCCGGCGCCCGGGCCGGGTGGCGGCTGGGCGACGCCACCGTGGTGGACTCGATGCTCCACGACGGGCTTTCCTGCGCCTTCGACCTGTGCTCCATGGGTGAGGGCACCGAGCGCTATGCCATCGAGGCCGGGAAGATCAGCCGGGAACGGCAGGACGAGTTGGCGGCCGAGTCCCACCAGCGAGCCGCGGCGGCGGCCAAGGAAGGCCGTTTCGACGCCGAGATCGTGCCCGTCGCCATCCCCCAGCGCCGGGGCGAGCCGGTGACGGTCGACACGGACGAGGGGGCCCGGCCCGGCACCACCGCGGCGGGACTGGCCGCCCTCCGGCCCGCCTTCCGGCCCGACGGCACCATCACGGCCGGCAACGCCAGCCAGATCTCCGACGGGGCGGCGGCGGTGGTGGTGGCCTCGCGTGCGGCGGCCGAGCGGCTCGGCGTCGAGCCGCTGGGCGAGGTGGTGTCGTACGGCCAGGTCGCGGGGCCCGATCCCTCCCTGCTCCACCAGCCGTCGCGGGCCGCCCTCCGGGCCCTCGACCGGGCCGGCCTGGCCGTGGGCGACGTCGACCTGTTCGAGATCAACGAGGCGTTCGCGGCCGTGGTGCTGGCGTCGATGGACGACCTCGGCATCGGGCCCGGGGTCACCAACGTGAATGGGGGCGCCATCGCCCTCGGCCACCCGATCGGGATGAGCGGCAACCGCCTCGCCCTGACGCTGCTGCACGAGCTGCGTCGACGTGGCGGGGGCACCGGAGCAGCCGCCCTGTGTGGCGGCGGCGGTCAGGGCGACGCGGCGATCCTCCGCACGGTCGCCTGACCCGTCCGGATCCGAGTGTTTGGCGTCGTCCGAGTGCGACGCGTCAGGCAGTGCGCCACGTGGCACTCGGATGACACGAAACACTCGAATCGGGTCAGTCGATCCAGAAGCTGATCTGGTACGGGCCACCCGAGCTCGTCGTCTCGACCACCACCAGGTAATCACCGTCGACGGGGAGCACGACCGTCGCCCGCTCCTGGTC
>JBOGHQ010000284.1:0-3527 GCA_050744785.1 Acidimicrobiales bacterium
GTGGTGGAGCGGGGCCGGACCGGCATGCGCCTGGTGCTGCCCGTGGCGCTGGTCGTCGAGATCGTCTCGCCCGGCTCGACCGTCAACGACCGCGTGACCAAGCTCGGGGTCTACGCCGGCGCCGGCATCGGCCACTACTGGCTGGTCGACCCGCGAGCCGGCCTGGTCGTCTGTTACGTCCTCGACGGAGAGGCCTACCGGGTGGCAGCCGAGGGGCCGGTCGTCGAGACCAGCGAGCCGGTGACGGTCCGGATCGACGTCGCCGCCCTCACGGACCCGACCTGAACCAGCTCGTCGGGTTCGTTCGGTGGCGCTCGTCGCGGTGACCGCGAACCGCCCGCGCTGCCCGCCGCCCCGCTCCTCGCCCGGCGGCCCCAGCGGGGGTGGCTCCTCCGGTTGTGGAACCCAGGGCGGGAGGAGCCGGCCTGACCGAGGACCAGGAACGGGCGCTCGATGCCCGGGCGCGAGCGGCCGGCGTGTCCCGCAGCGCGGTCGTGCGGGACATCCTCGATCGGGAGCTGGCCCTGTCCCGACCGATCGACGCCGAGACGGAGGTGCTGGTCGGCCAGGTCGCCGATGCCTACCTCGACGCGGTGGGTGCGCTCTACGACGACGACCCGGACCTGCGGATCGAGCGGTGATCATCGTCGACGACCGGCTCAGCCTGGACGCTCTGGCGGGGCGGCTCGGGGGCGGCGAGCCGGTGGCCACGACCTGGGGGTTCCAGTACCGCCTCCTCCGCGCCCTCTCCGATGGGACGCGCTGGGGCACGCTGAGCAGTGCGGCGACCGACCAGGCCCGCCGCCTCGCCGCCGAGCCGCCCGGGCCCCGGCTGGTCGTCCTGGACCCCCGGGTGGTCACCGCCGAGGCCGCGGCACTGGCCGCCCGCCACGGCCTCGACCTGCTCGCCACCGAGCTCATGGCGTCGGCCGTCCACCACCGGGCCGGCGTGCGGCTGAGCGAGGGCAACGTCGGGCGGCACTGGCCGGCGATCATGGCCGAGGAGGGGATCGCCCTGCAGATCGGCTGAGCCCGGTCGGCTCGGCCCGCGGACCGCATGGCGCCGTCCGGGCGGGGGATACTGGCGCCCGTGGATCGCTACCTGGTGCGCCCCGGCCCGCCGCTGTCCGGCACCGTCCGGGCCAGCGGGGCCAAGAACTCGGTCCTCAAGCTGCTGGCCGCCACGCTGCTGGCCGAGGGCCACCACGTCCTGCGCAACGTCCCCCGCATCGCCGACGTGGAGACCATGTGCGACCTGCTCGTCTCGATGGGGGTCGACGTGCGCCGGGACGGCCAATCGCTCCATGTCCGCCGGCCGGCTGAGATCCTGCCCGAGGCGCCCTACGAGCTGGTGGAGCGCATGCGGGCCTCCATCGTGGTGCTGGGGCCGCTCCTGGCCAGCTGCGGCCGGGCCCGGGTGTCGATGCCGGGCGGCGACGACTTCGGGTCCCGCCCCGTGGACGACCACCTCACCGGGCTGGAGGTGCTCGGGGCCAGCTTCGAGCTGGCCCACGGGATCATCGAGGGTCGCTGCGGCGACCTGATCGGCAACCGCATCCTGCTAGAGGTGCCCAGCCACACCGCCACCGACACCCTGCTCATGGCGGCGGTCCGGGCCAAGGGCACCACGGTGATCGAGAACGCAGCCCGCGAGCCGGAGGTGGCCGACCTGGCCAGCCTGCTCAACCGCATGGGCGCCCGCATCAGCGGCGCCGGCACGTCCACCGTCGTGGTCGAGGGCGTGGACGAGCTGCAGGCCGTGGACCACGAGGTCATCCCCGACCGGGTGGAGGTGGCCACCTTCCTGGCCGCGGTGGCGGTGGCGGGCGGCGAGATCACCATCGAGGGTGCCCGGCCCGAGCACATGGACATGCTGCTGCTGAAGCTCGGCGAGATGGGCCTGCGGACCTCGCCCACCAGCGAGGGCATGTGGGCCGCCGCCCCCCGGCGCCTCCGCTCCGCCGACGTCTCCACCCTGCCCTACCCGGGCATCGCCACGGACTACAAGCCGCTGCTGATGTCGGTCCTTTCGGTGGCCGACGGCGTGGGCATCGTCACCGAGAACCTCTACGGCGCCAACCGTTTCGCCTACGTGAACGAGCTGGTGCGGATGGGTGCCGACATCCGCATCCAGGGCCACCACGCCGTGGTGCGGGGGGTGGAGCAGCTGTCAGCCGCCCCCGTGAAGGCCAAGGACCTCCGCGCCGGCGCCGGCCTGGTGGTGGCCGGGCTGGCCGCCGACGGCGAGACGGTGGTGGCCGACGGGTACCACATCGACCGGGGCTACGACGACCTGGCCGGCAAGCTGCGGTCCCTCGGCGCCGACGTCCGCCGGGAGCGCTGACACGGGCCCCGGTGGGGCGGGGTGGAATGGGGACGGCCCTGGGGGCGTTGTAGCGTGGTGGCATGGAAGCCCAGCTCAGCGAGGCGATGGATGCCATCCGCCCCGCCCTCCAGTCGGACGGTGGGGACATGCGCGTGCTGTCCGTCGACGAGGAGACCGGCGTCGTCGACATCGAGTTGATGGGCGCCTGCGGTGGCTGTCCCATGTCCTCGCTCACCCTCAAGGCCGGCATCGAGCGCATCCTCAAGGACCGGGTGCCCGGCGTCACCCAGGTGCGGGCCAAGGGCATCGACTTCGACACCGTCGAGACCGACTTCTGACCGACGGCTCCCCGCCTGCAGCGCCGGCGGCCGGGCCCCTCCGGGGCCGCGACCCAGTGGTGCTGCTGGACGCCGCCCTCGGCGGCGACCGGGCCGCCCTGGCCCGGCTCATCTCGCTGGTCGAGCGGGGCGGCGACACGGCTCGTGAGATCGGGCGGCGCACCTACCCGCTCGGCGGCGCCGCCTACACGGTGGGCCTCACCGGGGCCCCCGGCGCCGGCAAGTCCACCCTCACCGACCGCCTGATCGCCCATCTGCGCGGCCACGGTACGGGCGTGGCCGTCCTGGCCGTGGACCCGTCCTCGCCCTTCTCGGGCGGCGCCATCCTGGGCGACCGGGTCCGGATGCAGGGCCACACCGGCGACCCCGGCGTGTTCATCCGGTCCATGGCCAGCCGGGGCCACGTGGGCGGCCTGGCCCTGGCCACGCCCGAGGCCATCCGGGTCCTCGACGCCTGCCGCTTCCCCCTCGTCCTGGTGGAGACGGTCGGCGTGGGCCAGGTGGAGGTGGAGGTGGCCGGCGAGGCCGACACCACCGTGGTGGTGGTGAACCCGGGCTGGGGCGACGCCGTGCAGGCCAACAAGGCGGGCCTGCTCGAGGTGGCCGATGTCCTGGTGGTCAACAAGGCCGACCGTCCGGGCGCGGCCGAGGCGGCCCGGGACCTGGAGACCATGCTGGACATGAACCTCGACCCCGGGCCCTGGCGGCCACCGGTGCTGACCGCGGTGGCGGCCCGGTCCGAGGGCGTGGCCGAGGTGTGGGAGGCGGTGGCGGCGCACCGGGCCTTCCTGGAGGGCAGCGGCCTCCTGGCCCGGCGGCGGGCCCAGCGGGTGGAGGAGGAGGTGCGGTCCATCGTCCTGCAC
>JBOGHQ010000285.1:0-2373 GCA_050744785.1 Acidimicrobiales bacterium
TTACGCCGACCTCCATCGACGACCAGCTCAGCCCTGAAATGACAACCGTGTTGGTCGAGGCCCTCGCAACGGCCGCATAACCGGCATCACACCGTCAGACGCTCGGCGACGGAGTGCGAAAGTCGACGACTCGGGAGTGAGGGCCATCTCCTGGGCGTCCTGGACGTGGAGGACCGCCTCGGAGTAGGAGCACGGGACGTACACCCGCACGCCCATCCCGGCCGGCGTCTCGACCGCCTCCTCCACGATGCAGCGGCGCAACTGGGCCGGCGAGTCCTGCCGCACCCGCCAGACGCTGCCGTCCCCGAAGGACCAGATCGTGGCGCCGCCCGGCACTCGTCTCACCCGCAGCACGCTGCCGTTCCACGCGTGCTGCGACAGGCGGTCGCGGAAGCGCCCCAGGCGCACACTGCGCTCGGCGTCGTGGATCAGTGCCGTGGCTCGTAGCGACACGACGCGGTCCCGTTCCGGCTCGCCGAACAGCCCGGCGAGGGCGTGCCGCTCGTTGACGCGGCGCACGCTGCTCAAGAGGGGGCCCGACGTCAGGGCCACGGCGGCGAAGGCCACCACCAGGAGCAGTACTTCCATCACCAGCAACGGTACCGAAACCGACGCCGATGCTCGTTCTGGCCCCACGGCACTCCCTTACGAGCTCAGGGCGATGATGCCGACAGCGGCGCCGGCCGCGGCCAGCCCGGCGCGCTGCGCCGTGCTGAGCCGCTCGCCCAGTAGGAAACGGGCCATGAGGACGGTGACGGCGGGATAGAGCGAGGCCAGCAGGGCCACGATCGACAACGGCCCGCGCCGGGTGGCCAGCAGGTAGCCGACGTTGGCCAGCACGTCGAGGAGGCCCACCACCACGATGAGGGGACCGTCGCGCCGGGACAGCACGAGGCCGCCCGTCGCCGCGACCACGACGCCGAGCACGGTGACCGACGAGACCCGAGCCGCCACCAGTGGCCACAGTCCGGCCCCCGACCCGGCCCGCTCCACGCAGATGAAGAACACGCCGAAGCCGGCGCCCGACAGCAGGCCGGCCACCAGGCCGGCCTGGAGGGTGTCCCGGCGCCGGACGGCCACAGGGCCACCGGCGGAGCCCGCGCTCTCCGTGCGGCCGTCCTCGTGCGGGGGCGAGACGCACAGGACGGCGACGGCGGCCAACGCCAGCCCCACGCCGGCCAGCGCCGCCACCGGGGGCCGCTCGCCGGTCACCAGGCCGAAGACCACCGGGATGGCGGCCCCGCCCACCGCCGTGACGGGCGCCACCACGCTCATCTGCCCGATGGCCAACCCGTGGTACAGCAGGGCCACCCCGGCCGCACCGCCCACGCCGGCGCCCAGCCCCCAGGCCAGGTCCCCGGCCGTGGGCGAGCCGGCCACGAACAGCGCGGCGGCGGCCAGGGCGAACAGCCCCACCATCTGGGACACGAACGCCACCGCCTGCCCGGACGACCGGCGCCCAGCCACGCCGCCGAGGAAGTCCGACGCACCCCAGCTGGCCGCGGCGGCCACGGCCAGCACGACGTGGGTGGGCATAGGCGAAAGGAGTCGTTCAGCGCGCCCCGCTGGCCAGGTTGGACGCGGTCCGGTGGTCGACGGCGACAGGGGCTCGGCCCAGCACGTCGGGTTCCAGGATCATGCCCGGCGAGGCGGCCACGAGGTGCTCGGTGTGGTCGACGGCATTGGCGGCCAACAGCTTCTCCGCCGCGCAGCCGTTCATCCAGTCGATCCGGGCGAAGCGCGGGTCGGCGAGGGCCCGTTCCAGGGTGGCCGTCTCGAGGAGCCGCCCCGGGGAGTAGCGGCTCCAGGACGAGGCCAGCCGGCCATCCAGGACCCGGTAGGAGTCTCGGTCCAGGAGCGAGACCACGTAGGCAGCCAGCGAGCCGTCCAAGCGGATCGTGGCGATCTCGACCTGGTCGGTGGCCGCATGGAAGAGGATCACGTCCCGCCAGAACCGTAGGCCGGGCTGGCAGTCGAGGTCGGACCTCCGCCGGGCGTGGTGCTCCCGGGCCCGGTGGGTGTGCTCCACCTCGCTGAGGGCGTCCTCGATGGCACGGCGCGTGCTGTGGAACCGGATCTCAAGGTTCACGCCGTCGTCGCAGATGCGGTTGCGGGCCCTCCGCAGTTGCTTGCGCATCCCCTTCCCCAACCACTCGTCGGGCGAGGTGGCCGGGCCGAACTCCACCTTGGGGATGGGGGCGCCGGTCAGGGCCCGGGCGCCGGGCAGCATCCGCTCCAGATCGGCCGCCACCGGGTCGCCGGCGGGCAGCTGGCCGATACGCAGCGTCCATGGGCGATCCCGGAACTGGAGGCGGGCCGCCAGCGCTGCCGCCAGCGCCGCCGCCGCCGACCGGGACCGGACCGGGATGGCGC
>JBOGHQ010000286.1:0-4461 GCA_050744785.1 Acidimicrobiales bacterium
CTCGTCGTCCTGGTGGAAACGGAGCAGGGCCCGCCACGGCCGCCGGCCGGCGGCGGCGCCGGCCAGCACCCACGCCGCCACGGCGTCGGTGGTGAGCAGCAGCACGTCGCCGTCCTGCCAGGCGCCCTCGGCCCGCTCCAGGGCGGCCACCACCCGGCTCAGCTGCCCGGCGCGGGTGGGCACCAGCTTGGGGGCGTTGCCGAACCCGGACGCCTCCTCCACCGGGAAGGCCCTGACCAGGGCGTCATCCCGGACCTGGAACAGGCACGAGTCCCCGACCGACACGGCCGACCACCGCCCCGGCCCGCCCGACCGGGCCGGTCCGGCCAGTTCCACCCCGAGGAGCGTGGCGTGGGCCCCCCGCTCCAGCCCGGGCTGCTCGAACCACTCGATGGGCCGCTTCGCCGCCTCACGACCCCGGAGGTAGGCCACGAGGGCCGATCGCCAGCCGGACATGGCGGCCGCCACCGCCTGGCCGTCGGGCCGGCGGCGGGACCGGCACCAGGTCCGCACCAACAGGTCGGCCCACAGGCCGCTCAGCATGCTCTCGCTGGCCCCGTCGGCCACGGCCAGGCGCAGCCGGGGCGTCGTGCGCGCCCCGGTGTGGCGGGGCCAGAAGGCGTCCTCGTAGTGCTCGGCCCGGCTCCCGTCGCGGGGCAGCCAGAAGGAGCTCACCACGCACTGCACGGCGCCTCCCGCCTCCGCCCGCCTCGCGCCGATCAGCGAAGCTCGAGGACCTGGGTGCCCACGTCCAGGAACTGCACGATGGCGCTGATGTCGGCGTTGAAGGCGAAGCCCTTCGCCCCGTCCTCCAGCACCAGGTCCTGGCGGGCGGCCGCCACCCGCATCTGGTCGGGAAGCGGGCTCGACATGCGGTGGAGCTGCCGGGCGTGGTCGTCGGGCAGACCGTCGTCGGTGACCGGGAACACCACCGGCTCGCTGCGGTCCGACGAGAGGTGGAGGTTGAACACAAGGACGTGGCCGTCGGCGCTGGTGAGGCCCCGCAGGGCCTCGGACGGCGGGACGGGGTCCCCGTCGGTGGACGCCCCGTCGGTGATGTTCACCACCACGGGCGGGAAGCAACCGGGGTGGTCCCGGAGCCACCCCCCCAACACGGCCGAGGCCCGGTTGAACGCGGCGCACATGGGGGTGTCGCCGTAGGAGACGGGCGAGAACCAGGTGGGGAACCTCACCGAGCGGGCGGCGGCGTGGCGCCCGGGCCGGGCCCGCTGCTCCATCCGGGCCGGGCGGGCGGCCACCTCGCTGAGCAGCACCAGGTCCCGCCCCGACAGCTCACCGTCGAGGATCGGGCCCACCCCGGCGCCGTAGCCCACCACGCCCACGTGGAAGTAGTCCCGGACGCCGTCCTCCTTGGCGCACTTGATGGACAGCTCCGACAGCAGCCGGTTGACGGCGTCGGCCACCGCCTCGGCCTTGGTCATCGGCAGGTCGCCACCCCCGATGGGCTCGCCCATCGACTCGGACTGGTCGATGAGGAACAAGAAGCAGGTGGGGTTGGCCCGGCTGATCTCCGCCGAGAAGGGCATGCCGGCTGTATCGGCGGCCGGCGAGCCCCGGCTGAGGGGCTATCGCTCCCTCAGCCGGGGAGAGCGCTCAGGGCTCGAACGTCTCCACCACGTCGAGGTTGCGGAAGACCGGCTCCCCGTCGACCAGCTTGGCGATGGCCTCGGCGAGGGCGGTGGTCGCCGGCAGCTGGGAGTTCTTCATGGCCTCCTCGTAGGAGGGGAACTCCACGATGGTGACGTAGCGGTTGGGCTGGTCCCGGTCGGCGCAGACCGTGCCCCGGACGACGGTGGTGGAACCCTCTGTGCTGGCGCGGAAGTCGTCGATCAGCTGGCGGATCTCGTCGATCCGCGTGGTGCTGTACTCGATGGTCTGAACGAAGGCCATGGTGTCCTTCCCCTGGTTGTCGATTGTTGGGCCCCAGATTCTGCCGGGCATGCCACCGCCGCGCCACTGGGGCGTGGCAGCATTCCCGGCCATGCGTCGCACCATCCCGCTGGCCTTCGCCGCCCTCGCCGCCGCCGGCCTCCCGCTCGCTCCCCTCACGCCGGCCAGCGCCCAGACCACCGGGACGGCCCAGGCCACCGGCGAGGGCGGCGTGCTGGGCTTCGGCGCCGCCACCGTCCTGGGCGCCCCGGTCGTCGACTCCCTCCGAAGCCCGCTCGTGGGCATGGCCGCCAGCAGCACCGGCAACGGGTACTGGCTCACCGCCGCCGACGGCGGAATCTTCGCCTACGGCGACGCTGCCTTCCTCGGGTCCAGCGGCGCCCTGACCCTCAGGTCGCCGGTCGTGGGCATGGCCGCCCTGCCGCCGGCGCCGGCGGGGGAGAGCCGCGGCCCCGGGTACTGGCTGGTGGCCGCCGACGGCGGCATCTTCGCCTTCGGCGCCCCCTTCTTCGGCTCCACGGGCGGGCTGGCCCTGGGCCAGCCGGTGGTGGGCATGGCCCCCACCCCGTCGGGCAACGGCTACTGGCTGTTGGCCCGGGACGGCGGGGTGTTCTCCTTCGGCGACGCCACCTTCCTCGGCTCCATGGGTGGCACCCGCCTCAACCAGCCCGTGGTGGGCATGACCGCCACCCCCACCGGCAACGGCTACTGGCTGGTGGCGGCCGACGGCGGGGTCTTCTCCTTCGGCGACGCCACCTTCCTCGGCTCCATGGGCGGCCAGCCGTTGAACCGGCCCATCACGGCCATGGCGGCCACCCCGTCCGGTCAGGGCTACTGGTTCACCGCCGCCGACGGCGGCAGCTTCAACTTCGGCGACGCCACCTTCGTCGGTTCGGGCACGGGCAAGCTGGCCCTCGGCACCCAGGTGACCGGGATGGCCACCCATCCGGCCGGCGGCTACTGGATGGTGGCGGGCCGGCCCGTCCCCACCCTCGGAGCGGTGGGCCCGGGGGTGGAGAACCTCCAGCGCCGGCTGCTCGAGCTCGGGTTCTGGGGCGTGGTGGACGGCCGCTACGGCACCCTCACCACCCAGCAGGTGTACGCCTTCCAGAAGGCCAACGGCCTGCCGAGGGACGGCCAGCTGGACGGCGCCGAGCTGGCCCTGCTGGAGACGGCCGGGCGGGTGGTTCCCCGGGCCAGCGCCGGCCGGATGGTGGAGGTCGACAAGACCCGCCAGTTGCTCATCGTGTCCGTGGACGGCTTCACCGAATGGGTCTTCAACACCTCCACCGGCAACAACCGCCCCTACGGCAGGGGCTCCATTGCGGTGACGCCCGAGGGCCGCTTCCGGTTCTTCCGGCAGATCGACGGGCTGCGCATCTCCGAGCTGGGCGAGCTGTTCCGCCCCAAGTACTTCGTGGGCGGCTACGCCCTGCACGGCTCGCCCAGCGTGCCGCCCTTCCCTGCCTCGCACGGCTGCGTGCGGGTCACCAACGCCGCCATCAACTTCATCTGGGCCAACGGGGTGATCCCGCTGGGCACGGAGGTCTGGGTCTACTCCTGAGCCCGCTTGGGCTCCGGCGCGGCCAGGAGGCGGTCCCGGGCCACCTTCCCACCTTCGGTACGGGGCAGCCGGTGGGTGAGGAGCACCTCCTGCGGGGCGCAGAAGGCGGGCCGCCGCTGCTTGACCCATGACCGCAGGTCGCCGAGCCCGGGCGGGGTCGCGGCGTCGGCCGGCACCACCACCGCCACCACCCGCTGCCCCCATTCGGGGTCGGGCCGGCCGGTGACGGCCACGTCGGCCACCGCCGGGTGGGCCCGCAGCACCTGCTCCACGTCGGCCGGCCACACGTTCTCGCCCCCGGTGACGATCAGCTCCGAGCGCCGCCCGCCGACCACCACCCGGCCGTCGACGGTGACCTGGCCCAGGTCGCCGGTGCGAAGCCAGCCCTCGGCGTCCTTGGGGTCGGTGCCGTCCCGGTAGGCGCGCAGGAGCATGGGGCCGCGGACGTGAAGCTCCCCGTCCCCGTCGGCCCGCACCTCCACGCCGTCGAGGGGGACGCCGTCGTACACCACGCCGCCGCCCGTCTCGGTGAGGCCGTAGGTGTGCACCACGTTCGGTGCCCGGGCCCGCCAGTCGGCCGACCCGCCGGCCAGCACCACCCGGAACTTGCTGGCGTCCACCCGCTCCAAGAGGGTGGGCACAAGCGACACCAGGGTGGCGTCCACGGCGGGGTCGAAGGCGGGGCGGACGGTGAGGCGGGTCCCTGTCAGCAGGGCCCGGGTCACCACGCCCAGGCCACCGACGTGGGACAGCGGCAGGCAGGCCAGCCAGTGGTCGGTGGCCGGGTCCACGGCCAAGCGGCGGGAGACGGCCTCGGCCGCGGCGGCCAGCGCCTGGCGGGTGAGCACCACGCCCTTGGGGGCGCCGGTGGTGCCGCTGGTGGCCACCACCACGGCGTCGCCCGCCTCCACCGGCCGGCCGGCGCCCAGCCGGTCGAGCAGGGCGGCCCGGGCCGTCGGGGGCAGGCGGGGGTCGACGGGCAGCAC
>JBOGHQ010000287.1:0-10420 GCA_050744785.1 Acidimicrobiales bacterium
CCCCCGCGTGGCGGCCGCCGCCGCCGCCCATGCCGGCCTGATCGAGGTCCGGGCCCGGCGCCAGGCCGAGCGGTGCGGGGCCTTCACCGTGGCCTGGCTGGAGAAGGAGCTCGCCGACGAGCACATCACGGTGTCCCGCCGCCAGGTCAGGGTCGTGCTGGCGTCATCCCTGAACGTGGTGGACTGCGGCCAGCGCTGGTACTGCTTCGACGGCGCCCGTACCGTGGGCAGCTTCGTGCGGGCGTCCCGGCGCATGCTGGCGGTCACCTCGCCGCTCACCGTGGCGTCGCTGCACGACGGCCTCCGCCGCCACAACGCCTTCCGCCGGTTGCCCCCGCCGCCGCCGGTGCCCGTGCTGGCCGTGGCCTACGACGCCCACCCCGCCTTCGTGCTCTGCGATGGGATGGTCTCGCCGGCCGAGCCGCTGGACCCCTCGGTGGTGGGCCCCCTCAACCAGAGCATCCTCGACATCCTGCGCCAGGCCCCGGCAGGGGTGATGTACCGGCCCGAGCTGCTCGACGCCTGCCACCAGGCCCGGCTCAACCTCACGTCGGTGAACCTCTACACCACCTACTCGGAGTGCCTCCAGCGCGTTGGGCCTGCCCTGTTCGCGCCGCGGGGCACCACCGTCAAGGCGGCCCCGCCCGGTCCCTCCGGGCGAGGCCAGCCCCGAGGGAGCGGCGACGGCACCATGTCGGGTTGGACCGAGGAGGGCCGGCCCTGGATGGCGGCCAGGGTGACGCCGAGCACGTGGGCCAACGGGGTGATCCACGTGCCGGCCGCCCTCCGCCGCGACCTGGAGGGCCGCCGCTTCGCCAGTCGTGACGCCGCCGGCACGGCGGTCACCACCCTCGGTGTCGACTCCCACGGCAACTCGTGGGGCTGGACCGGCTTCCTGCGCCGGGCCGGCGTGGAACCGGGCGGGCTGGTGCGGGCCACCTTCGACCCCGGCTCCGGCACCGCCCGGCTCGAGGTCATCGAACCGGGCGGGCTCGGCACGGCGGGCTGACCCCTCGCCTCTGCCCACGAGCGGGGGCACGATGGAGGCGTGGAGGACCCCGGCGACGTGCTCGGCGTCGGACCAGACGCCGGCGTGGAGGATCTTCGCCGCGCCCGCCGCCGCCTGGCCAAGGCGCTGCACCCTGACCTCCACGCCGGCCCGGCCCGTCTGGAGGCGGAGCGGCGCATGGCGGTGGTCAACCGGGCCTACGACGAGCTGCGGCGCCGGGCCGAAGCGGTGCCGGGCGTCCCGCCCGCGCCGGCGGGGCCGGCCGAGGATGACTGGGCCGACGCCGCCTTCGCCATCGAGGCCCTCCCCGTCGACGCCTTCGAGGCGACCCTGCTGGCCGCGGTGAACCTGGGCGACGTCATCCGGGCCGAGGAGCCCTACCTGCTGGCCGTCCTGCTCGACCACCCCGGGCCCTGCCAGTGCCTGCTGGACCTGGCGCCCGACGCCGGCGCCACCACCGTCACCATCGAGGTGGCGCCCCGTCACTTCGGCGAGTGCCCCTCCCCGGCCGCCGTCCGGGACGCCTTCGTGGAGGAACTGCGGCGTCAAGCGGGTGGGGGGCCTGCCTGACCAGCGCTTTCGCCGCAATTTTGGCGGTCCCCGCCCTGTCCCTCGCTGCTCAGGCTTGGTAGATTCCGGAGCGTTGCAGTTGTGCCCTCGCGGGCGATGCGAGCCCGGCCACCAGCCGGATGAGAGGAGAGAGCTGGATGTCCGACATCACCAAGGTGCTGAGGGATGACCATGCCAGGTTGAGGCGTCTGTTCCTTCGCGCCTCGCAGGCTCCCGAGAGCCTCGACATCGCCTGGGACCTGTGCGACGAGTTGACGATCCACTCCACCATCGAGCAGGAGATCGTCTACCCGGCCCTGGCCAAGCTGGACGCAGGGCTGGCGCAGCGGTCCGAGGAGGAGCACGAGGAGGCGGCCGAGATCGCGGCCGAGATCGAGGACCTCGATCCCTTCGACACGGCCGTGTTCCCGCTGCTCGTCCAGCTGAAGAAGGCCGTGATCCGCCACATCGAGAGCGAGGAGAAGAGCGTCTTCCCGATCCTCGAGAAGGCCTACCCCGACCAGCTGTTGGAGATGGGTAGCCAGGCCTTTGCCCTGCGCCAGGAGTTGATGGGGGCTCGGCCCACCCGCCGGACCCAGAACAGGTCGGCCACGGCCAACTGGGGCTGGGGCAACCGGCGCAAGGAATCGGCCACCACCAACATGGGGTTCTGAGACACCTTCCCCGAGTTCGGCCAGAGCGCTGAGCCCGGGGGGTGTTTCACCGTTCTTGACGCTTTAGACTTCCCGCCGATGCGCTCGTGGGCCCGAGCCACTCTTCTCGCGTCCGTCGCCCTGCTCGCCGTCCTGGGCGGGGCGGCGGTGGCGGCCGCCTGGTACGACGGGGCCCACAGTGACGAGCTGCTGCCGGGCATCGTCATCGGCGACGTGGAGGCGGGCGGACGGCCCGCCGCCGAGGTGGTACGGGAGCTGGATGGCCAGCTCCCCCCCATCGGGGCCACCACCGTCCGCCTGGCAGCCGGGGCTGAGGAGGCCCGGATGACCCTGTCCCAGCTCGGCCTGCGTTCGGACGCGGCCGAGACGGTGGCCCGGGCCGAGGCCGAGGCCGATGGCATGGGGATGCCCCGGCGGGTGTGGCACCGCTTGTTCAGCCGGCCCGTCGACCGGCGGTACGCGGTTCGCATGCAGGTCAGCCGGGCCGCCGTGGAGCGAGAGGTGGCCCGCCTGGCCAAGGACGTCGAGCTGGCGCCGAAGAACGCCGCCGTCGACACCTCGTCGGGGATGGTGAGCATCTTGCCCGCCAAGGACGGGCGGGCGCTCGACGTGTCGGCCACCGCCGACCGCCTCTACGCGGCCGCTGTCGTGGTGGCCAACGGCTCGGGAGGCGACGACCTCGAGGTGACGGCGCCGGTCAAGGTGTTGGAGCCCGAGGTCAAGGGCTACGCCGACGTGATCCTGGTCCGGCTGGCCGAGAACAAGCTCTACCACTACGACAACGGCGTGCTGGCCAAGACCTACACCATCGCCACGGGGACGTCCCGCTACCCCACCCCGAAGGGCAACTTCGAGGTGGTGCTCAAGCGGCGCAACCCCACCTGGGTCAACCCCGACCCCAAGGGTTGGGGGCGGAGCCTGCCGGCCCGTATCGGGCCCGGGCCCCGCAACCCGCTCGGCACTCGAGCCATGAACCTCAACTCCCCCGGCATCCGGATCCACGGCACCAGCAACGTGGCCTCCCTGGGCACGGCCGCGTCCCACGGCTGTATCCGCATGGCCATGAGCGACATCGAGGAGCTGTTCGACAAGGTCGACCAGGGAACGCCCGTGGCCATCATCCAGGGCCCGGCACCCCCGCCGGCCGCCGCCGTGCCAGTGCCGGTCGCGGCCGCCACGCCGAGCACCACCTTCGGCGACCCCAACGCCCCCGTGGACCTGGAGGCGGGCTGAGGGCCTAGTGCCTCGACCTCGTTCGTTCGCTTCGCTCTCTCCATTCCGTCTGTGGTCACAGCACTAGCTTGGCCCCATGGCGGGCTCGGCGGGAAAGGAGGATTCGGCAGACGGCGACGAGGACCAGCGCTCCGTCCCGGTCGTCCTGGTCTCCAACCGGGGCCCGCTCGAGTACGGGCGCAAGGACGGCCGGCGCACGGCGACGAGAGGGGCGGGCGGGCTGGTCACCGCCCTGTCGGGCCTGGCCGGCCGGCTCGACGACGTGGTGTGGGTGTGTGCCGCCCTGTCCGCCGAGGACGCCGCGGTGTGCCGGGAGGAGGGTGGGAATGCCTTCGAGCCCGAGGGCCTGGACGGTCTGAAGGTTCGCTTCCTGGAGCTCGACCCCGACGAGCAGCACAAGTACTACAGCGTGATCTCCAACCCCCTGCTCTGGTTCATCCAGCACTACCTCTGGGGGCTGAGCACCGCGCCCGACATCACCGGCCAGGAGATCGGCGCCTTCGAGCACGGCTACGCACCCGTGAACGGGGCCTTCGCAGAAGCGGTGGTCGAAGAGGTCGAGGCCCGGGGCGGTCGGGCCATCGTGATGGTGCAGGACTACCACTTCTACCTGGTGCCCGAGCTGGTCCGGAGCCGGTGCCCGGACGCCTTCCTGCATCACTTCGTGCACATTCCCTGGCCCCAGCCCGACGCCTGGCTGGTGCTGCCGCCCCGCATGCGCGAGGCCGTGCTCCGGGGCGTCCTGGGCAACGACGTGGTGGCCTTCCACACCGAGCGCTACGCCCGGAACTTCCTCCTCGGCTGCCAGGAGCTGATGGGCCTGCCCGTCGACTTGTCGGACATGACCGTCGAGGTGGGCGGCCGCACCGTGCGGGCCCGGTGGTACCCCATCTCGGTGGACGTCGAGGCGCTGGAGGAACTGGCCGCGTCCCCGGCGGTGCACGAACACGAGCGGCGCCTCGACCTGCGCCGGCGGGAGCACCTGGTCCTGCGGGTGGACCGGGCCGACCTAACCAAGAACATCGTGCGAGGCTTCCGGGCCTTCGACGTGCTCCTCGGCGACCACCCCGAGCTGGTGGAGCGGGTGACGTTCCTGGCCCTGGTCCAGCCCAGCCGCCAGGACGTGGACGCCTACGTGGAGTACGTGGAGCGCGTCAAGCGGGTCGTCGCCGACGTGAACTTCAAGCACGGCACCCCCGACTGGCAGCCCATCGACCTTCGCATGGAGGACGACATCGACCAGGCCGTGGCCGCCTACCGCAACTTCGACGTGCTGGTGGTCAACGCCATCTTCGACGGCATGAACCTGGTGGCCAAGGAGGCGGTGCTGGTCAACCAGCGCAACGGAGTGCTGGTGCTGTCGCAGCACACCGGGGCCCACGAGGAGCTGGGTGAGTTCGCCGTGAGCGTGCACCCCTTCGACATCCAGCAGCAGGCCGACGCCTTCTACGAGGCACTCATGATGGAGCCGGAGGAGCGCCGCCGGCGGCGAGTGGCGCTGGCCGAGCTGATCCGCGAGAACGACATCGGCAAGTGGCTCCACCAGCAGCTGGACGACGTGCGCCGCCTCCGCGGGGCCTCCTGATCCCAAGGTCGAACAGGGTGGATGTGGTGGTGGGCGCCGGGCACAACGGGCTGGTGGCTGCCTGCTACCTGGCCCAAGCCGGCCGGGACGTGGTGGTCCTGGAGCAGCTGGACCGGCCCGGCGGCGGGTCCCGTACCGAGGAGACCGTGCCGGGCTACCGCTTCGACCTTCACTCGGCCGCGCACAACCTCATCAACATGACCGACATCCCGGCCGATCTCGACCTGGCCGGCGCCGGGCTGGACTACCTCGAGATGGACCCCTTCTCGGTGGCCATCCATGCCGACGGCCGGCGGGTCCGGTTCTTCCGCTCGGTGGAGGCGACCGTCGAGTCCATCGCCGAGGTCTCCCCGGCAGAGGCGATGGCCTACCGGCGTTTCATCCACGTGGCCGAGCCGGTGGTGCGGGCCATCCTGCCCGCCGTCCGGGGGGACCCGGCCCGGGCGGTCCTGACCAAGCGGGCGGGGGACGTGGCACGGGTGCTGCGGTACGGCCCGCCCGTGGTGCGCGACGTGGTGAGCTCCTTCGAGGCCCTGCTGCGGCGCCGGCTGCCGTCCGACCTCACCCGGGGGCCGGTGGCCGCCTTCGCCGCCCATGCCGGCGTCGGGCCGTCACTGCCGGGAGGCGCCCTGTACGCCTTCTGGCAGGCCGCCTACCACCTGTTCGGCCAGTGGCACGGCCGGGGCGGGGCCCAGAACCTCACCGACGCGCTGGTGGCCCGACTGGCGTCGCTCGGAGGACAGCTGCGCACGTCGGCCCCCGTGGCCCACATCGAGGCGCCCGGTGGCCGGGCCGGCGCCGTGGTGCTGGAGGGCGGCGAGCGCATCCCGGCCGCCGCGGTCATCACCGCCATCGACCCCAAGACGGCGCTGCTGGGCCTGCTCGACCCGCCCCTGGCCGGCCGGGCCGGCGCCGCCCTGGCCGCGGCCCGGCGTTCGAACGTGGTCCAGGCCGTGGTCCACGTTGCCACCGACGCCCTGCCCTCCTACCCGGACAGCCGGCCCGGGGACTGGAACGGCCTCCAGAGCTACGTCGACTCGCTCGACGAGCTGCGCGTGGCGTGGGCGCAGGCCGAGGGAGGGCGCCTGCCGGAGTCGCTGCCGCTGTACGCCTTCACCCCCTCGTCCATCGATGCCTCCCTGGCCCCGCCCGGCCGCCACACCGTGTACCTGGCCACACCAGCCGCTCCGGCACGGGTGGAGGGCGGCTGGCCAGCCCGCCGGGAGGAACTGGTGGAGCGCTGCCTGGACGTGGTGGAGGCCCGGGCACCTGGGTTCCGGCGGTCGGTGCAGGCCGTGGCCACCTGGACCCCGGACGAGATGGAACGGGTCGAGCGCTGGCCCGGCGGCCATCCCATGTACCTCGACATCGCCCTCGACCAGTTGGGGCCGCTCCGCCCGTCGCGCGCCCTGGGCCGGTGGCGCACGCCCATCGAGGGCCTGTACGTCTCGGGCGCCGGCACCAATCCCTCGGGCGGGATCTGCGGCACGCCAGGCCGCATGGCGGCCCGCGCCCTGCTGGCCGACGCGGCAACGCCGCCGCGGCGGTAGCCACGGGGATCGGCGCCCTCTGTCTCGGCATGGCACAGGCCGCGACAGAGCAGACCGCCGTCGCCTACCGTTGAGTCGCAGACCGTTCGAGGGAGGTGGCGGCCCGTGACGACCATGGAGCGCTTCGAGACGCGCAGCGACAATCGCCGGGCGTGGCGGCGGGTCCCAGTGGGGATCCCGATGCAGTGCCGGCGGCTGGCACGGAGCGAGACCGACGTGGCGGTGGACGTGGTGGACCTGTCGCCCGGCGGCGTCCGGCTGCGCTGCGGGGGCCTGGTCACCGGCGACGTCGTGGTCTGCTCGGTGGACGGGCCCGACGGGGACCTCCGCCTGAAGGGGCTGGTGGTGCAGAACCGGGTGGCCTCGGGCGGCGCCCCCTTCGTCCACGTGGCGTGGACCGACGTCTCCCCCGCCGCCATGGAGGGTTTGGGCCGGCTCCTCGATCAGCATGAGGCGGCCGGCGCCCCGGGCGCCCCGCCGGCCTCCGGACGCACGCCACGGTGATCGCCGCTTTCTGAACCCACTGGTCCGCATGGCGGACCTGAGCGTGCAGAAAGCCGACCCGGTCAGGTGCCGGCGTAGGCGGCCAGGTGCTCGCCCGTGAGGGTGGGGCGGCCGGCCACGAGGTCCGCTGGTGTGCCCTCGAAGACGACCCGTCCGCCGTCGTGGCCAGCGCCGGGGCCGAGGTCGATGATCCAGTCGGCATGCGCCATGACCGCCATGTGGTGCTCGATGACGATGACCGACGTGCCGGAGTCGACCATCCGGTCGAGGAGGCCGAGCAACTGCTCGACGTCGGCGAGGTGGAGGCCCGTGGTCGGCTCGTCGAGGACGTAGACCTCGCCCTTCCCCCGGATATGGGTGGCCAGCTTCAGCCGTTGGCGCTCCCCGCCGGACAGCGTGGTGAGGGGCTGGCCGAGGCTCAGGTACCCGAGCCCCACGTCGCTGAGCCGGTCCAGGATGGCGTGGGCGGCCGGCGTGCGAGCCTCCCCGGCGGCGAAGAACCCCTCGGCGTCCGTTACCGACATGGCCAGCACCTCGCTGATGTCCCGGCCGCCGAGGTGGTGGTCCAGGACCGATGCCTCGAACCGCTTCCCCTCGCATGCCTCGCACGTGGTGGCCACGCCGGCCATCATCCCGAGGTCGGTGTAGATGACGCCGGCCCCGTTGCAGTCGGGGCAGGCGCCCTCGGAGTTGGCGCTGAACAGTGCTGGCTTCACGCCGTTGGCCTTCGCGAACGCCTTGCGGATCGGGTCGAGCAGTCCGGTGTAGGTAGCCGGGTTGCTCCGTCGCGAGCCGCGGATCACGCCTTGGTCGATCGACACCACACCCGCGCCTGCGGGGAGCGACCCCATGAGGGAGCTCTTGCCGGAGCCGGCCACGCCAGTGACGACGACGAGGACCCCGAGCGGGATGTCGACGTCGACGTCGCGCAGGTTGTGGGCCGCCGCGCCGCGGATCGGAAGCGTGCCGGTGGGCGCCCGCACCTTCTCCTTGAGCGCAGCTCGGTCGTCGAGATGGCGGCCGGTGATGGTGCCGCTGGCTCGCAGCCCCTCGACAGTGCCCTCGAAGCAGACGGTGCCGCCCGCCGTACCGGCGCCGGGGCCGAGGTCGACGGCGTGGTCGGCGATGGCGATCGCCTCCGGCTCGTGTTCGACGACGAGCACCGTGTTGCCCTTGTCCCGCAACCGCAGCAGGAGATCGTTCATGCGCTGGATGTCATGAGGGTGCAGGCCGGTGGTCGGCTCGTCGAACACGTAGGTGACATCGGTGAGGGAGGAGCCCAGCTGCCGGATCATCTTGGTGCGCTGCGCCTCGCCACCCGACAGCGTGCCCGACGGCCGCTCGAGCGAGAGGTAGCCCAGCCCGATCTCCACGAACGAGTCGAGCAGATGCTGCAGCGCAGCCAGCAGTGGTGCGACAGACGGCTCGTCCAGCTCGCGCACCCAGCCGGCCAGGTCCCTGATCTCCATCGCGCAAGCGCCGGCGATGTTGATCCCCTTGATCTTGGAGGATCGGGCCCCCTCGCTGAGCCGGGTTCCAGCGCAGTCGGGGCAGGTCGTGAACGTCACCGCCCGCTCCACGAAGGCGCGAACGTGGGGCTGCAGCGAGTCGACGTCCTTGGTCAGGATCGACTTCTGGACCTTCGGGATCAGCCCCTCGTAGGTGAGGTTGATGCCGTCGACCTTGATCTTGGTTGGCTCCTTGTGGAGCAGGTCGTGGCGCTCCTTCTTGTTGTACCTGCTGATCGGCTTGTCGGGGTCGAAGAAGCCGCACCCGGTGAAGATGCGGCCGTACCAGCCGTCCATGCTGTAGCCGGGGATCGTGAGCGCGCCCTGGCTGAGCGACTTGGTCTCGTCGTACAGGGCCGAGAGGTCGAAGTCGGTGACCGAGCCCCTGCCCTCGCAGCGCGGGCACATACCGCCGTGGTAGACGGCGTTGCGCACCACGATCCGCTCGCCCTTGCCCTTGTCGACCGTCATCGACCCGCTCGCCCTCCGCGCCGGGACGTTGAACGAGAAGGCGATCGGAGGCCCGATGGGCGGCTGCCCGAGCCGGCTGAAGAGGATGCGCAGCATCGCGTTGGCATCGGTGGCGGTGCCCACCGTGGAGCGGGCGTCGCCTCCCATTCGCTGCTGGTCGACGAGGATGGCGGTCGTCAACCCGTCGAGCACGTCGACGTCGGGCCGTGGCAGGGTCGGCATGAAGCCCTGGAGGAACGCGCTGTAGGTCTCGTTGATCAGCCGTTGCGATTCCGCCGCGATCGTGTCGAACACCAGGGAGCTCTTGCCCGATCCGGAGACGCCGGTGAAGACCGTCAGCCGGCGCTTCGGGATCTCCACGCTGATGCCCTTGAGGTTGTTCTCGCGGGCGCCGACGACGCGGATCATCCCGTGGCTGTCGGCAACGTGCTGCGCCGCCGCCTGCGTGTCGGTCTTCTCACCCTTGCTCATCGTGCCCCCGGCTGCGATCGGGCCGGCTCAGCGCAACTCCTGGATGCGCAGCAGGTGCCGGCGGGGTCACCGACGGCGCAGTCGCCAACCCCGTACGGCTGCTCGGCCGGTTCCTGCACGACCTCCGCCCCGCTCCCCTGCGGCCGCTCCACGGTGGCATCGAGGTCCTTGGTGGCCAGGAGCAGGCGGGCGTAGGTCCCCTTGGCCATCATCTCGGCGATGGTGCGGCGCTCGTCGTCGGTGATGTCGGGGTCGGCGGCCGGTGGCTGGAGGAGGATGGACGTGCCGGGCTGGTCGGCGGGACCGGCCGTGATCCAGCCCATCCCGCCGTCGCCGACATCGTTTACTCGGCGGCACGCCGACCAGCTCCGTGAACCGGGTGCTGAGGGTGCCCAGCGACGAGCAGCCGACCGCGAATCCGACCTCGGTGACGCTGAGGTCGCCACGACGCAGCCGCGCCATCGCCCGCTCGATGCGCCCTGTCCTCGCATGTCTGCGCCTTCCCGAGCGGAGCGCGACACGTCCACTCCAACAAGCCCTTGATCGCCTATCGGGGATAGGCTAGACGCCCCTCACTCATAGGTACCTTGGCGAGTGAGAGGCGAGTACGGCGAGCAAGGTTGCCGGGCGGCGCGAGGCCAAGATCGGCTCGCACGTCGCTGCCGCCTGGGAGCTCTCTCGCCAGCACGGCATCGGCGGCGTCTCCTTGCTCGGCCTGGCCCGGCACGGCGGGATGGGCCAGCCGTCCCTGTAGGAGTACTTCGACTCGAAGCACGCGCCCCACGACGCCATGTTCGCCGACGGCAACCGGCGGCTGCCCGACAGAGGGTTGTCGGGACCCTGGTAGAGGCGTACTTTCTATAGGC
>JBOGHQ010000288.1:0-12983 GCA_050744785.1 Acidimicrobiales bacterium
ACCCGGCGCCGCCCACCCAGGGGCCCTCGAACGCGAAGGCGGGCCCGGCCGGCCGCCGCTCGGGCTGGAGGGCCACCGACAGGCGGTCCACCTGGTGCTCCAGCACCGACCGTGACCTGGGCCCAACCTTGTCGACCAGCCAGCGGGCCACCCGTTCCTCCTCGGTGCCGGCCCAGCGCCCTTCCCACTGCTCGAAGGGCGTGAAGTCGCTGTCGACCGGCGCCGGGTTCTCATCCTCCGAGCGGGCCTCTGGCTCGGTCGCAAGCTCGGCGACATCGAGCTGGCCCTTGGAATGACGACGCCACATAGCGCTCCCCCTTCCCGCGTGGACGGGCCGGTGGTGCGGCCCGCACCCGTTTCGATTCGACTTCGGGGCGGCCGACTCCTGCTCGCCGGCACACATCGGTCGAGAGGCGCGAACCCCCCCGGGCCGGCTCAGCTTCAGACGAGGGGCCAGGGGTAGGAGCGCCGGGAGGCGGGTGGGTCCGGGAACCGCCGGGTGCGGACCACGGCGCGGGCTCTCCGGAGGGTGGCGGTGACCTCGTCGGGCGACAGAAGTCCCTCCAGGCCCGTCTCGGTCGAGCCCGCGAACCGCTCGATGTCGTCGAGCAGGGGATCGGGCACCGCCTCGCCGGCGAAGTCCCAGATCACGGTGCGCAGGCCCGGCGCCACGTGGAAGCACAGGCCGTTGTCGATGGCCCAGATGCGACCGTTGAGGCCGAGCAGGGTGTGGCCGCCCTTGCGGTCGGCGTTGTTCGCCACCAGATCGAAGGCGCACACGGCCCGCAGCACCGGGTGCAGCTCCGGCCGCTCCAGGAGGGTGAAGTAGTGCTCGGTGAAGGTGTTGGGGACGAAGCGCTGGAGCGAGCCGGGGCCGAGGGGGCCGTCCTCCCGTTCCACCGTCTCGGGCACGATCCCCCAGCCCAGCGCCTCGGACAGCCGGTAGGCGGCGACCTCCCGGCGGTGAAGGCCGTCCGGGAAGTCCCAGAGCGGCCGCTCCCCGCGGTGGGGCTTGTAGATGGCGGGCAGGCTGGTGCCGTCGTGGCACAGCTCCACGAGGTAGGTCGCGTTGGAACTCCAGGGCATACGCCCCCGGACCTCGACCTCCCCCCGGGCCAGGACGGTGAGGATCAGAGGATCGGCGGCCGGTGCCCGTTCGTCCTGGGGCAATCGTGGCCTCTCTGATCCAGCGGGTACCCGCACAGGGGGCACGGGGGGCGGCCCGCCTCCACCAGGCTCGTCCCCCTGATGGCCAGGGCGGCGACCTGCTCCCGGGTGAGGCTGAAGCGGGCCCGGGCGCCGTCCTCGCCGTCGGCCACCGCCTCCTCGGCCACCAGCAGGAGACGGTCGAGGGCGCCGTCGTAGCTGGCGGCGAGGCTCCCGACGACCCATTCCGGCTCGGCCGGCTCGTCCAGCTCCAGGTCCTCGGGCAGCTCGCCGGGGCGGGGCAGGTCCGTCAGCATGTTGCCGAGGTGGGCCGACAGCGCCGCCACCTGCACCTTTTCGAGCTTGAGGGTGACCAGCTCGGCACCGGCTCGGGCCTGGAGGAGGAACAGGCGCTGGCCGGGGATGCCGACGGTGCCGACCGTGAACTTGTCGACGTCGAGCAGCTCGTAGGACTCGCTCATTGGCCCACCATCGGTTCGGGATGGCGTGCCACTGGAGTTCTCCGCTCGTAGGGCCGCTCGGGCCCCGCTCCCCCTGCGGGCTCGCTCACGCCGCCCTCACGACGCCCGCAGCTCGGACAGGTCGCCGAGGGAGTTGAAGGACAGGACCATGGGGCCGCCGTTGCCGTAGGCGATGGCGGTGACGGAGCAGGGGGAGATCACCAGTCGCTGGAACAGGTCGAGCGGGGTGCCGGCCGCGTCGGCCACCGCCGCCTTGATGGGGTCGGCGTGCGACACCAGCACCACGGTCTGGCCCGGGTGCCGCGCCCGGATCCGGGCCACTGTGTCGGTGATCCGGGTCTGCATCTCCTTGAACGACTCCCCCTTCGGGAACCGGAAGCCGCTCGGGTAGCGCTGCACCGTTCGCCATTCCGGCAGCTTGACCAGGGCCTTCAGCTCGGCGCCCGTCCACTCCCCGAAGTCGCACTCCAGCAGGCCGCGCTCGGTGGCCACCTTGAGCCCGAGGCGCCGGCCGATGGCGGCCGCCGTCTCGCGGGTGCGTTCCAGCGGCGACGAGTAGACGGCGTCCACCTTCTTCAGGCCGGCCAGCCGCTCGGCCACTGCGTCGGCCTGGGCCCGGCCGGCGTCGGCCAGGTGCAGGCCCCGGGCCCGCCCGGGCAGCACCTTGCCGGTGGTGCCGGTGACGCCGTGGCGGACGAACAGCGCCACGGTGGCCGCCGGCGGCTTCGTGCGTCTCGGCATGAGGTGGTCAACCTACTCTCTGCCCCGTGTCATCCCTCCCCGCCGCCGGGACGGTCCTGGAGCAGCTGAGCGCCGAGATCGTGGCCTGCCGGGCCTGCCCCCGACTGGTCGCCTGGCGGGAGCGGGTGGCGGTGGAGAAGCGGGCCTCGTACGCCTCCGAGGCCTACTGGGGCCGGCCCGTCCCGGGCTTCGGCGACCCCGACGCCACCCTGCTGGTGGTGGGCCTGGCGCCCGCCGCCCACGGCGGGAACCGTACCGGCCGGGTCTTCACCGGCGACCGGTCGGGCGACTGGGTCTTCCGGGCCCTGCACCGGGCCGGCTGGGCCAACCAGCCCACCAGCGTGCACGCCGGCGATGGGCTGCGCCTCACCGGTGCCTATGTGGCCGCCGTGGTGCGCTGCGCGCCGCCCGACAACAAGCCCACCACGGTGGAGCGCGACGCCTGCATTGGCTACCTGCGGCGGGAGATGGCGGCCCTCCCGGCGGTGCGGGTGGTGGTGGCCCTCGGCCGGTTCGCCTACGACGCGGTAGCCCGCCTGGCCGGGCTGCGCGGCCGGCCGCCCTTCGGGCACGGGGTGGAGGTCGAGCTCCCCGACGGGCGGCACGTCGTGTGCTCCTACCACCCGAGCCAGCAGAACACCTTCACCCGCCGGCTCACCGAGGAGATGTTCGACGCCGTGTTCCACAGGGCCCGCGCCCTGGGCGGCGGCTGACCCGCCGGCACCGGGTTGTCCCTTGCGGCCGGACGTGGTGAGGTTGGGGCCCATGGCGACCACCACCCCGGCGGGGCTCATCGACCGGCTCCGGGCCACCGCCTTGGACCTGGTGTCCCTGGTGGCCGGCGCCGACGCCGGGTCGCTGCGGCGGGTGCCGGCCGAAGGGGAGTGGTCGGCGGCCACGGTGGTCTCCCACCTGGCCGACACCGAGCTGATCTACAGCGTGCGGGCCCGCCTCATGCTCACCTCCGACCGGCCGTGGCTGGCGGCCTTCGACGAGCAGCTCTGGGCCGAGCGCTTCGGCCCCCTGGACCGGAACGTACGCGATGCCCTCCAGCGCTGGCGGGCCCTGCGTGACGCCAACGTCCGACTCTTCGGGTCGCTGTCCGAGGAGGAGTGGGGCCGCCAGGGGGTGCACGAGGAGCGCGGGGCTATCACGGTCACCGGCCTGGCCGAGGTCATGGTGGCACACGACCGGAACCACCTCGGCCAGATCCGCCGGGCCCTGTCAGAGCAGCGGTAGGGCTCAGCCGGCGGCCGGCGCCGCCTTCGGCTTCTTGGGGGGCACGCCGACCTTGGGCGCGGGCACGGCTGTCTCGGGCCACCGCCGGCGGCTCACGATCGACAGCTTGCGCAGCAGGGCGATGGCGCCCGGGTCGTCGTCACCGGGCCGGCCCTGGATGGTGCCGTCCTCCAGCATCTTGACGATGATCTCCCGGCCCAGGTCGGTGCGGACGATGGTGAGCGTCCAGTCGTTGAAGGCACCGATGCCGCCGGTGGAGATGTCGGCGTGCTCGGCTGCGAAGTCGGGGCAGAGCTTGCAGCCCTCCCGCGTCCAGGCGTGGCACTCCTTGAGCGGCACCTCGTGGTAGTCGCCGTTCCTCATCCAGATCTGGAGCACGCCCTTGATGTTCATCTTCGCCATGTCCTGCTTCCTGAGGCCGTACTTGGCCTCCAGCAACTCCTCGAAGATGGCGTCGTCGAAGGTCTTGGAGCAGAGCAGGCCGATGTTGAGGGCGAAGCGCCGGGCCGGCTTCCCCGCCTTGCGGAGCGACATCACCGGCGGGACCGAGGACTGGCAGCTCATACCCACCAGGGCCAACTTCTCGGACCCGGCCTTCACCGCCTCGGCGTAGGCCATGGTGTTGGCCGAGTAGGTGTAGCGGCTCCCGGAGGCGGCCAGGATCTCGTCCCGCGTCCGGGCCACACCCGGGATGGCCTTCCAGCTCGTGCCGTCGCCCTCCAGGTAGGAGACGAGGGCGGCGTCGATGTAGCCGTGGTCGAGCGCCCACAGCAGGATGGCCGACACCAGCCCGCCGTCCTGGCCCCGCTCGTGGATCTCCGGGTCGACGGCCCGGGCCAGGATGATGTCCTTGGAGACGCCCTCCATCTCGTCGGGCGCGCGGGCCCGGCCGAACAGGTGCTGGTCGATCTCGGTCTCCCAATCCCGGAAGCGGGGGCAGGCGCGGGTGCAGGAGGTGCAGCCCTTCTGGCCGTGGATGCAGTCCTCCGGGCCCAGCTCCTCCTCCAGGTGGAAGGGCCGGTAGACGCCCTCGTCGTCGTTGTAGCCGAGCACGTCGTGGGGGCAGGCCACCACGCAGCCAGCGCAGCCCGTGCACAGCCCCGAGGTCACGACCTCGGAGAACAGCTCCTTCCACTGGGCGGTCCAGCGCGCCTTCGCGGGCTCGTCGGCCATGGGGCCACCCTACGCGGCGCCGGTATCGTCGCTTCCCGTGCCCGAGCTGCCCGAGGTGGAGGCCTACCGGGCCCTGGCCGAGTCGGCCCTGCACCGGCCCGTGGCCGCCGTGGACGCGCCCGACGCCTGGTTCCTGAAGGCAGGGCTGGATGAGCCCACGGTGCGGGACGCGCTCACCGGCCGGTCGTTCACGGCTGCCCGCCGGCGCGGGAAGTTGCTGCTGCTCGACACCGACGAGGGCGGCCCGGTCCTGGGCCTGCGGTTCGGGATGACGGGCCGGCTGCTGGTGGACGGCCGGCCTGGGGTGGAGGGCCTGCTCTACTCCAGCCCACTGGAGCGCTCGGAGTGGGACCGGTTCGCGGTCCGCTTCCGCGACGGGGGTGACCTGCGGCTACGGGATCCCCGCCGGCTGGGCGGGGTGCGGCTCGATCCCGACGAGGACGCCCTGGGCGCCGACGCCCTCGACCTCACGCCGGCCGCCCTGCGGGCCGCCCTTGGCACCAGCACCGTGGCCCTGAAGGCGCGGCTCATGGACCAGACCCGCCTGGCCGGGGTGGGCAACCTGCTCGCCGACGAGGCCCTCTGGCGGGCCGGCCTCGACCCCCGCCGCCCGGCCGGCTCGCTGACGCCGGCCGAGGTGCGCCGCCTCCACCGCCACCTCCGGGGCACGGTGGCCGACCTCATCGCCCGCGGCGGGTCCCACGCCGGCGATCTCATGCCCGTTCGCACCCGCGGCGGGACCTGCCCCCGCGACGGCGCCCCCCTCGCCCGTCAGGCGGTGGGCGGCCGTACCACGTACTGGTGCCCCACCCACCAGCGCTGAGGAGTTTGTGGAGGTTTTGGTCCGCATACCGGACCAAAGGCTCCAGAAAGTCGATCTGTTCACGTTGACAGCCGTCATCTCTTAGGGTTACCTAAGAGTTGATGGCAGGACGTCCTCAGGCGGCGCCGCAGCTGGGCCTCCAGCGAGTGCACTGGGTCCGGATCACCGTCGGCCCGTCCGGCCCTGTCTGCCTCGTCGCCGGCCAGGCCCATCGCCGGCCCGTCGTGCGCTCCGTCCCGCTCCGTACCGCCACCGCCCTCCTCGCCGCAGGCGTGCCCGGCTGGGTCCAGGGGGCGGGGGCGACGACCCCTGAACCGGCCGTGGCCACCGGGACGGGCGGCTGATCCGATGTACATCTGCCACTGCCGGGCCGTCACCGACGGCACCATCCGCGGTGCCATCGAGGCCGGCGCATCCGACCGCCACGAGGTTTCCCGGCGGTGCGGCGCCGGCGCCCGCTGCGGGGGCTGCTGGCCGGCGCTGGAGGCGTTGCTGGCCGAGTACGGCCTGGCCGCGACCCACGCCGCTTGACGCCACACCGCACTGGCGGGTCGAATGGCCGCCGACGGGAAGGGAGTCGCACGTGAGGGGCAACAAGGCCGTCCTGGAACTGCTGAACGATGTCCTCACCGCCGAGCTCACCGCGGTGAACCAGTACTTCGCCGACGCCAAGATGTGCGAGAACTGGGGCTACGCACGCCTGGCATCGAAGATCCGAGCCGACTCCATCGACGAGATGAAGGACGCCGAGTCCCTCATCGAGCGGATCCTCTACCTCGACGGCGTGCCCAACCTCCAGCGCCTGGGCCCGGTGAAGGTGGGCGAGACGGTGCTGGAGAAGCTGCGGCTGGCCCTGGCCTTGGAGGCCGAGGCCATTGACCGGCTCAACAAGGGCGTGGCCCTCTGCACCAAGCACGGCGACAACGGCAGCCGCCAGCTCCTGGAGTCCATCCTCACCGGCGAGGAGGAGCACGCCGACTGGCTGGAGGCCCAGCTCGACCTGGTGGCCCAGATGGGCGAGGCCCACTACCTGGCCCAGCAGGTCCGCGATTGAACTGAAATCGCCCGGTCCTTCGTATATGTTCCGCCGATCGGCGCGCGGTGCGGCGGCCGTACCGCGGGGAGAGGGAGGAACCATGCGCAGGTACCTGGGGCTGGCTGGCGTTGCAGTGCTCGTGATCGGGGTCGCCACGCTGGTGCCGGGGGCGGGCGCCGGCGCCGCCGACGGCGGCCGGCCCTTCGACCTCGAGCTGAGCGGCGCCAACGAGTTCAACGCCGCCGGTGCGCCCATCAACCCCCACGGCGACGACGACCGGGGCACCGGCACCATCTGGATCAACCCGGGCCTGGGCCAGGTCTGCTTCGAGTTCGGCGCTCTGACGCTGACAGCTGGCGATGCCCTGCCCAACAACGCCCACATTCACCGCGCACCTGCCGGGATCGCCGGCCCGGTCGTCGTGCCGCTGTTCGGCGCACAGGGGGCGGCGGCGCCCACCGCCTACCCGACCGAGCGCACGTGCGTGGGGGACGTGGACCGGGAGCTGCTCGTCGAGATCCTCCGGCAACCCGACGACTTCTACGTGAACCTGCACAACACCCAGCATCCCGCCGGCGTGATGCGGGACCAGCTCCACAGGTAGGCCCTCAGCCGGCCAGCGCCACCGCCTCCGGCGACTCGCTGGCCACGAGGCGCGGCAGCTGCTCGGCGTTGAACAGGGCGAGGGCCAGGCGGGCCTGGTCCTCGCCCTGGTCCGGCTCGAAGCGCAGGCCGACGAGGACGGTCCCGTCGCCGAGCAAGCGGCCCGTGCGAGCGGTGGCCCGCAGCCGGGCGTCGATGCCCTCGACCACCAGTTCGCCGTCGTAGCCGGAGGAGCCGGGCGCCCGCGGGAGCACGACCCGAGCCCCGGTAAGGGACAGGTCCAGGACCCGGCAGGGGCGCCCGGCGAGGGTGCCGGCCAGGTCGACGTCGAAGCGGACGCTGGCCCGGCGCTCGCCGCTGAACCGCTCGGCCCGGATGCGCCGGATGGCCAACCACAGCAGGCCGCCGTTGACGACCAGCCACCCTGCTGCGCCGTAGGCGGCCCAGGGTTCGCCGTAGGTCACCGGCGTGAGGCCGGCCGCGGTGAGCCCGAACCAGGCGGCGGCCACCACGCTGGCGACCAGCAGCGTGATGAGCATGGCCGGACGGGGACGGTGCGTGCGGCCGTCGGCCATGGCGCCCTTGCGCGTCACCTCGAAGCGGCGGGTGCGCGTCCCGAGCAGCGTCAGGGTGGCCCGGAGGTTGGGGACCATCCGGACCATCTCGAACACCGAAGTCAGCACCTGGGGGGCCCGGCCCCGGCCCAGCAGCACGATGGCGGCCCGCTGGAGGGCGAAGCTGACGGCGAAGGCGGCCAGGAAGATCATCGGGTCGGTGCGGATGGGCACCGCGCCGGTGGCCAGCACGGCCATCGGGACGAGCAGGTACCCCAGGGACCGCCAGGCGTCGAACCACCCGAGCAGGGTGGCGGCGTAGGCCAGCCGCTGGGGGAGGCGCAGGCCGGGGCACCACAGCGGGTTCTCGACCCGAAGCACCTGCATGGCGCCGGTACCCCAGCGCAGCCGCTGGGCCTGGTACTGCTCGGCGTCGCTGGCGGCCAGGCCCCGGGCCAGCACCTCGTTGTGGTACACGCTCTTCCAGCCCCGGCGGTGGAACCGGATGGTCGTGTGGATGTCCTCGGTGATCGTCTCGGTGGCCACCCCGCCGACCTCGCGGAGGGCTGCGGTCCGCACCACGGCGCCGGTGCCGCACCAGAAGGCGGCGCCCCAGTGGTTCTTGCCGGGCTGCAGGGCCCGGTAGAACAGCGCCTGCTCGTTGAAGCGCTCCTGGTCGTCGTGGCGCGGCTCGTGCTCGAACGAGTCGAGGTTGTAGAAGTCCTGGGGGGTCTGCACCACGGCCAGGCGGGGGTCGTCGAAGTAGGCCAGGGTGTTGGTGAGGAACCCGGGCGCGGCCACGTGGTCGGCGTCGAGGACGGCCACCAGGTCGGCGTCCACCACCTCGAGGGCGGCGTTGAGGTTGCCGGCCTTGGCGTGGGACCGGTCGGCGCGCGCCCGGTACCGCGCCCCGAGCCGCTCGGCCAGGGCCTGCACGGCGGGGCGAGCACCGTCGTCCAGCACCCAGGTCTCGTGGGCGGGCCGGAGGGCCACGGCGGCGGCGATGGCCGGCAGCAGCACCTCCTCCGGCTCGTTGTAGGTGGGGATGAGCACGGCCACACGGAGGTCGGTGTGGCGGCGGCGGTGGATGCGGCTCGGGGGGTTGACGTCCCACAGGGAGAAGGCGAACAGGGCCAGGCCCAGCACGGCGTGGGCCTCCAGCGCCAGGAGCGGTACGGACACCCACCACACCGACAGGTCCAGGGTGGCGGTGGCCCGCCACGCCAGGTAGGCCGTGCTGACAACCAGGGCCGTCACGGCGACGGCCCGGATCAGCGCCGAGCGGAACCGGCCCTCCGGCGCCGGCAGGCTCCCGCCGAGGAAGCCGGCCAGGCCATCGGCGGTGGTGGTGGAGGCGTCAGGGTGCACACGGTGGTATCGCCCACCGGAGCCTCTGACATGAGCGTCAAATCGGACGGTGGCGGCTCAGGCCGTGCGCTCCCGCTTGAGGGACCGGCGCCGATCGGTCTGCGCCAGCTCCAGCTTGCGCAGGCGGACGGCAGCGGGCGTGACCTCCACGCACTCGTCCTCGGCGATGAACTCCAAGGCCTGTTCCAGCGAGAGCGTGCGGGCGGGCGTGAGGCGCACCAGCTCGTCGGCGGTGGACGAGCGCATGTTGGTGAGCTTCTTCTCCTTGACCGGGTTCACGTCCATGTCCTCGGCGCGGGGGCTCTCACCCACGATCATCCCCTCGTAGACCTCGGTCCCGGGGCCCACCAGCAGCTCGCCCCGCTCCTGGAGGTTCAGCAGGGCGTACGTGGTGGTGGCGCCGCGCCGGTCGGCCACGATGCTGCCCGACTGGCGGGTGCGCAGCTCACCGTGCCAGGGCTCGTGCCGCTCGTAGACGTGGTGGAGGAGCCCGGTGCCGCGGGTCTCGGTGAGGAACTCGGTGCGGAAGCCGATGAGGCCCCGGGCCGGTACCAGGTACTCGAGGCGCACCCAACCCGTGCCGTGGTTCACCATGTGCTGGAGACGGCCCTTGCGCACCGCCAGGAGGCGCGTCACCACACCGAGGTGCTCCTCCGGGACGTGGACGCTGAGCCGCTCCACCGGCTCGTGCAGGGCGCCGTCGACCTCCCGGGTCAACACGTGCGGCTTGGCCACGGTGAGCTCGAAGCCCTCCCGCCGCATCGTCTCCACCAGCACGGCGAGCTGCAGCTCGCCCCGGCCCTGGACCTCCCAGGTGTCGGGCCGGTTGGTGGGGAGCACCTTGAGCGACACGTTGCCCACCAGCTCGGTGTCGAGGCGCGCCTTCAACTGGCGGGCGGTGAGCTTGGTGCCGTCCTGGCCGGCCAGCGGTGAGGTGTTGACGCCGATCGTCATCGACAGGCTGGGCTGGTCGATGGTGATGACCGGCAGAGGGCGGGGGTCGTCCGGGTCGGCCAGCGTCTCGCCGATGGTGACGTCGTCCAGCCCGGCCACGGCCACGATCTCGCCCGGTCCGGCCTCCTCGGCCGGCACCCGCTCGAGGCCCTCGGTGGTGAACAACTCCCCGAGCTTCACCCGTTCCACCGTGCCGTCGGCCCGGCACCAGGCCGCCTGCTGGCCCCGCCGCACGCTGCCCTGGCGGACCCGGCAGAGGGCCAGCCGGCCCAGGTAGGGCGAGCGGTCGAGGTTGGTGACGAGCGCCTGGAAGGGATGGCCCTCGTCGTAGGTGGGCGGGGGGATGTGGGCCAGGAGCATCTCGAGCAGCGGCGCCAGGGACGTGCCCTCCTCGCCGGCGACGAGGGAGGCCCAGCCGGCCCGGGCGTTGCAGTACACGATCGGGAAGTCGATCTGGTCGTGGCCGGCGTCGAGGTCGAGGAACAGCTCGTAGACCTCGTCCAGCACCTCGCTGGTGCGGGCGTCGCCCCGGTCGACCTTGTTGACCACCAGGATCAGGGGGAGGCGCGCCTCGAGGGCCTTGCGCAGCACGAAGCGGGTCTGGGGCTGGGGCCCGTCGGCGGCGTCCACCAGCAGGAGCACGCCGTCCACCATGGACAGGGCCCGTTCCACCTCACCGCCGAAGTCGGCGTGGCCCGGCGTGTCGACGATGTTGAGCGTCACGCCGCCGTAGCGCACCGAGGTGTTCTTGGCGAGGATCGTGATGCCCTTCTCCCGCTCCAGGTCGGTGCTGTCGAGCACCCGCTCGGCCACGTCCTGGTTGGCCCGGAACACGCCGGACTGCCACAGCATGGCGTCGACCAGGGTGGTCTTGCCGTGGTCGACGTGGGCGATGATGGCGACGTTGCGGAGGTCGTGACGCGCTGGCAATGGCGGCCTTCTGAGCAGGACCGTCCCTGCGCCGGAGCGGGGACGATGTCGGAGCCCCCCATGGTACGGGGTCGGCAGCGGGGGGCCCAACGGGTTCGAAGGTGACGATCTGCTCACTCAGGTCGGGCGGGCCGGGAGCCGACACCTTCCACCATGCGACGGCTCCTTCTCGCGGTGCTGGCAAGCGCCGGCCTGGCGGCCGGCCTCCTGGTGCCGGCCGGCCCCGCCGCGGCAGGGCCGGTCGGGGACGGCTCCTCACCGCCCGACGACTTCGCCCGGGGGCTCGTCCACCGGGACCTGGACCGCCCGGATGCCGCCAGCCCCTGCGCGGGCGGCTTCGAGCTCGATGACGGCAGCGACCACGGCAACGACCGCTGTACCCATGGTCCCGACCCGGCGCCGCCCGGCGTGGACGTCCGTGCCCACCGATCGCTGGCCGCCCTGGCCGGCGAGGCGGGCGTGGCGGCGGCCACGGCCGCGGCCGGCAGCGGGACGATCCAGTGCATCGGCGACGGCACCAGCGGCAACCGCGTGCAGGCCATCTACGCCGTGGCCAGCGACCGCACCGACCGCTTCGCCACCGTGGGCCCGTTCATCCCCCAGTGGGCCATCGCCGCCGACGCCGTCTTCAACGCCAGTGCGGCCGAGACGGGCGGCGTGCGCCACGTGCGCTGGGTGACCAACCCCGACTGCAGCCTGAACGTGCAGCGGGTCGTCCTCACCCCGTCCGGCGACGATTCCTTCGACGCCACGGAGAGCGAGCTGGCCGCCCGCGGCTACACCCGCTCCGACCGGAAGTACATGGTCTGGATGGACGCCAACGTGTACTGCGGCATCGCCGGCATCTACAGCGACGACCGGGCGGGGCAGGACAACCGCAACAACGCCGGGCGGTCCGCCCCCGCCCTGGTGGCCCGGGTGGACAGCGCCTGCTGGGGCCGGTCCGCCTCGGTGGAGGCCCACGAGCTGGTGCACATGCTGGGCGGGGTGCAGCTGTCGGCCCCGCACGCGACGGTGGGCTTCCACTGCGAGGACGAGAGCGACCGCATGTGCTATGCCGACGACCCCTCCACCGTGCTGACCTACGTGTGCCCGTCCAGCCACGAGGCGCTCCTCGACTGCGGCAAGGACGACTACTTCTCCACCGCGCCGGCGACCGGGTCCTACCTGGCCACCCACTGGAACGTGGCCAGCAGCAGCTTCCTCTCCTCCGTCGAGGACACCGCGCCACCCCCCGACGTCACGCCCCCGCCGGTCCCGACCGGGCTGGCCGCCGTGCCGGGCGACGGTCGGGTGGACCTGAGCTGGAACCCCGTGGCCGCGCCTGACCTGGCCGGCTACCGGGTCCAGCGCAACGGCGCCGTGCTGGCCACCACTGGTTCCACGTCGGTCCTCGACACCGGGCTCCTCAACGGGGTCGCGGTGACCTACCGGGTCTCCGCCTACGACACGGCTGGGAACCATTCGGCCGAGGTGGCGGCGGTGGCCACGCCGGTGGCGACGGTCACGACGACGGTCCCCCCGCCGGCGCCCATCGAGCCGGTGGTGTTCTCGACCGGCGGTTACCGCCTGGTGGGGGCCGACGGGCGCAGCTTCGGCTTCGGTGAGGCCGGGCCGCTGGGCTCCACCGGTGCCCTGCCCGTGGACCCGGCCAAGCCCGTGGTCGACGCCGCGGCCACGCCGGAGGGCAGTGGGGCCTGGGCCGTCACCTCGGCCGGCCTGATCTACGCCATCGGCTCCGCGCCGTCGCTCGGGTCACTGGCCGGCGCCCGGCTCAACCAGCCGGTGGTGGGGATCGCCGCCACGCCGTCGGGCAAGGGCTACTGGCTGGTGGCCACCGACGGCGGCATCTTCGCCTTCGGCGACGCCGCCTTCTACGGCTCCACCGGCGCCATCAGGCTCAACCAGCCCATCGTGGCCATGGCGTCCAGCGG
>JBOGHQ010000289.1:0-4200 GCA_050744785.1 Acidimicrobiales bacterium
ATAGGGCCCGGAATCCGGGCCCTATTTACTCCAGAGTGGGGCGCGCTAGCGTCGCCGGGCATGGGGGGGACGGAAGGGGGCTGCACGGTCTGGCTCACCGGGCTGCCGTCGTCGGGGAAGACCACCCTGGCCAACGGGCTGGCCGACCGGTTGCGGGCGGCCGGCGCCCGGGTCGAGGTGCTGGACGGCGACGTGGTGCGGGCCCGGCTCACCCGGGAGCTGGGCTTCTCCCGGGCCGACCGGTCCGAGAACGTGCGCCGGGTGGGCTTCGTGGCCGACCTGCTGAGCCGCAACGGCGTGGTGGCGGTGTGCGCCCTGGTGTCGCCCTACCGGGAGGACCGCGACGCGGTGCGGGCCATGCACGCCGGCCGCTTCGTGGAGGTCCACGTGGCCACGCCGCTGTCGGTCTGCTCGGCCCGGGACGTGAAGGGCCTCTACGCCCGGCAGCGGGAGGGCGCGCTGCGGGGGCTCACCGGGGTGGACGACCCCTACGAGGCGCCGCTCCACCCGGAGGTGGTGGTGCCGACCCACGATCGGGACGTGGCGGCGTCGGTGGACCTGATCTGGGGAGCCCTGCACGCACGGTAGTCCCGTCGGTCGCCTCGGCCAGTTCGGCGGGGGGGCCTGCCGCGTGCAGGACCGACAGCGCCGGCGGCGGCCCCCCCGGGTGGGGAGCCGCCGCCGGCGGTCGGTGGGACGGTGTGGGTTGTGGGGGGCGGCTAGCCGAGGCTGATGCCCAGCTGGCCGGTGGTGGAGCTCACCACGTTGGCCGGGGGCGCCGACACCGAGGTGTTGGACGAGGCGCCGGCCGACACCGAGGCGCTGGTGGGCACCGGGGGCGGGGTGAGGCTGATGGAGCCCAGCGCCTTGAGGGCGGCCTCGCCCTGGGCGGTGGCGACGGCCTTGGCCGCCTCCACCTGGGCCTGCACGGCGCCGGCCAGGCGGGCGCTGGCCTCGATGGAGGTGTCGGCCGTGGCCGACACGCTGGCCGAGATGCCGTTGACCAGCTCGACGGACTTGCGGGTGAAGTCGGCGATGCCGTTGACGGCGGTCTTGGAGCCGGCGTCGACAGCCGCCTTCAGCTCGGCGCTGGCCTTCTCCAGCTGGGCCGTGCTGGTCTCCAGCAGGGCCTCGGCCTTGGCCTGGCCCTCGGCCGAGCCGGTGGCCAGGGCCGCCGTGACCTGCTCGTGGGCCTCGACCGCGGCCGAGAGGTCGGCGTGGGCCTTGGCCGACAGGTCGGCGCCGGCGGTGGCCTTGCCGGGGGCGCAGGCCACGAGGGCGGCGGTGCCGGAGCCGCCGACCGCCAGGGCGGCGACGGCGGAAGCGGCGATGCGGGCGATGGTGGTGGTGAACATCGGTGTTTCCTCCTTTGTGGGTCGCCGTCCCGGGGTGGGCCGGCTCGTGTGTGTCGCCGCTTGTGATCGCCGCTCGGCCCCGGCTCCGTCGCGTCGAACGGCGATCGCTGCCGGTGGTGCCCGCTGGCCGAACGGGTGTCATCCGTTCGGATGACCCCGCCCCTAGGCTCCCGGCCATGCGGGCCCACGTGGACACCGGCGCCGTGCTGGAGCGCACCCGGGCCCTGGTGGCGGTGGACACCCAGAACCCCCCCGGCAACGAGCGCGAGGCCATCGGCGTGTGCCGGGAGCTGCTGGCCCCCTTCGGGGCCCGCTTCGAGGAGTTCGAGCCCGCCCCGGGCCGGGCCTCGCTGCTGGCCACCGTCGGCGAAGGAGGGGGCGGGCGGCCCACGCTGATCGTCAACGGCCACCTCGACGTGGTGCCCGTCCACCGGCCCGGGTGGTCCCGCGACCCCTTCGCCGGGGAGCTGGAGGACGGCCGCCTCTACGGGCGGGGCACGGCCGACATGAAGGGCGGCATCGCCGCCGCCATCGAGGCGCTGGCCGTGCTGGAACGGGCCGGCCGGGAGGCGGCCTGCGACGTGGTGTTCCAGTTGGTGGCCGACGAGGAGCGAGGCGGCGGGTTCGGCACCGGCGCCCTGGTGCGGGAGGGCAAGGTGCGGGGCGACGCCTGCATCGTCCCCGAGCCCACCGGCCTGGCGGTGTGCGTGGCCGAGCGGGGCCTGTTCGTGTGCAACATCACCGTCCACGGCCGCCCCGCCCACGGCAGCGAGCCCCGCAACGGCGTGTCGGCGGTGGAGCTGGGCGCCAAGGTCGTGCTGGCCCTGCACGGCGCCGAGTTCGCCGAGCAGGAGCACGACCTGCTGGGCCGGCCCACCTGCAACGTCGGCACCATCAACGGCGGCACGGGCCACAACACCGTGGCCGAGCGCTGCACCATCGTGGCCGACCGCCGGCTGCTGCCGGGCGGCACGGCCGAGAGCGCCGAGGCCAGCCTGCGGGCCCGCATCGACGCCATCGGCGACCCCGACCTGCGCTACGAGCTTTCGCCCGACGTGTACGGCGAGGCGTCAGAGCTGGACCGCTCCCACCCCCTGGTGGACGACGTCCAGGCGGCCCTGTCGGCGGTTCGGGGCCGGCCTTCGCCGGTCATCGGCATGCGCTTCACCACCGACGCCCGCTTCGTGCGCAACCAGGCCGGCATCCCCGCCGTGGTGCTCGGGCCCGGGGAGATCGCTCAGGCCCACACCAACGACGAGTTCGTGGCCGTGGACCAGCTGGCCGACGCCGCCGCCGTCTACGCCGAGCTGTTCGCCACCTTCGACGGTTGAACCCCGAGGCCCCACCCCGGGAACAGCCACACCACCGCGCCGCGGCGGAGGCCACGGTGGACGGCGCCGAGCTGGCCCGGATCCTGGAGCCCCGCGACGGGCTGGTGCGGGAAGGGCCCGACCCAGCCGGCGAGCCGGGCCACTTCGTCGCCGTCCACGGCCCGGTGGACGGGTACCGGCGGTCCGTGCGGAGCGAGCCCCTGGCCGACGGCCGCTTCCTCGTGGTGCAGACCGTCGACTACTCGCTCTCCCTCCCCTTCTGGCGGTGGCTGTTCGCGCTGCCCGTCCGCCGCCACCTGACCCGGGTGCGCCCCGCCAGCGGCACCCCCTGGTGGGCGCCGCCCGACCGCCTCGACGCCCGCTCGGCGCGTTCGCTGTCGGTGCTGTGCGGGCTGTCGGTGGTGGTGGGCTACCTCGGCACCGTCCTCACCCAGACCATCACCTTCGCAGCCGACGAGTTCGGGGCCGACAAAGGGGCCCAGGGCGTGGCCCTGGCCGTGGTGCGGGCCGACGTGGTGGTGGCCCTCGTGCTCGTCGCCCTGGCCGACCGCCGGGGCCGGCGCGGCGTGCTGCTCCTGGCCAGCGCCGCCGGCTGCGTGCTCACCGCTACCGGGGCGCTGGCCCCGTCGCTGCCGTTCCTCGCCGCCAGCCAGGTGGCCACCCGAGGCTTCGTGACGGCCGCCGCCATCCTGCTCACCGTGGTGGCGGCCGAGGAGATGCCCAAGGGGTCCCGGGCCTACGCCGTCAGCCTGCTGGCCATGGCCGCCGCCCTCGGCGCCGGCCTGTGCGTGTTCCTGCTGCGGCTGGCCGACCTGGCCGGCGGCTGGCGGGTGCTGTTCGCCCTCAGCCTGCTGGGCCTCCCTTTGGTCCGCATGGTGGCCGCCACCCTCCCCGAGAGCCGGCGCTTCCAGGCCCCCCACGTGCGGACCGACCTGGCCAGCCACAGCGCCCGGTTCTGGCTCCTGGCCGTGTCCGCCTTCCTGTTCAACCTGTTCTTCACGCCCGCGTCCCAGTTCGGCAACGAGTACCTGCGCACCGAGCGGGGCTTCTCGGCCGCCCGCATCTCGCTGTTCACCATCCTCACCGCCACGCCCGGCGCCATCGGTGTTGTCGTCGGCGGCCGGCTGGCGGAGCGGGGCCGGCGGGTCGTGGGGTCAGTGGCCCTCACCGCCGGCGTGGCCGCCACCGTGGCCATGTACCTGGCCGAGGGCTGGCCGCTGTGGGCGTGGTCGGTGGTGGGGTCGGTCGTCGGTGGCGCGACCATCCCCGCCCTCGGCGTCTACGGCCCCGAGCTGTTCCCGACCTCGCTCCGGGGCCGGGCCAACGGCACCATCGCCGTGCTGGGCCGGGCCGGCAGCGTGGTCGGCCTGGTGGGGGCGGGCCTGCTCACCGAGTCGTTCGACGACCGCCTCGGTCCCGCCATGGCCCTGCTCGCTCTCGGCCCGGTGGCGCTGGCCATCCTGGTGGTGGCCAAGTACCCCGAGACGGCCCACACCGAGCTGGAGGACCTCAAC
>JBOGHQ010000290.1:0-9245 GCA_050744785.1 Acidimicrobiales bacterium
CGCGAGCTGGGTCTTGTCCATGCGCGAGCTGGGAGCTCGGGTGCGCGAGCTGGGAGCTCGGAAGTAGGGTCGACCACATGTCATCGCGTCCTGCCACCTTGGGTCAGCTACGGGAGTCCGGCTGGGAATCGGTACCCGTCAAGGAAGAGGTGCGCCGGAACGCCGCCCGCAAGATCGCCGCCGGTGAGCCGCTGGTGCAGGGGATCCTGGGCTACGAGGACACCGTCCTGCCGCAGCTCGAGAACGCGCTGCTCGCCGGCCACGACATCATCTTCCTGGGCGAGCGGGGGCAGGGGAAGACCCGCATGATCCGGTCGCTCACCGAGCTGCTCGACGAGTGGCTGCCGATCATCGCCGGGTCCGAGATCCTCGACGACCCGTACGAGGCTGTGTCGAAGCACGCGCGCGACCTGCTCGAGCACAAGGGCGACGACACGCCGATCGAGTGGGTGCACCGGTCGGCCCGATTCGGCGAGAAGCTGGCCACACCCGACACGTCGATCGCCGACCTGATCGGTGAGGTCGACCCGATCAAGGTGGCCGAGGGACGGTACCTGTCCGACGAGCTCACGCTGCACTACGGGCTGGTCCCGCGCACGAACCGCGGCATCTTCGCCATCAACGAGCTGCCCGACCTGGCCGAGCGCATCCAGGTCGGCCTGCTCAACGTGCTGGAGGAGCGGGACGTCCAGGTGCGGGGCTACAAGATCCGCCTGCCGCTGGACCTGCTCCTGGTGGCCTCCGCCAACCCCGAGGACTACACCAACCGGGGCCGCATCATCACGCCCCTGAAGGACCGTTTCGGCGCCCAGGTGCGCACGCACTACCCGGTCGACGTGGCCACCGAGCTGGCGGTGGTGGATCAGGAGGCCACGCCGCTGGCCGCGCTGGCCGACCTCGGTGTGCAGGTGCAGGTGCCGCCCTTCATGGCGGAGATCGTGGGCACGCTCAGCCACCTGGCCCGGGCCAGCTCGCACGTCAACCAGCGCTCGGGGGTGTCGGTGCGCCTCACCATCGCCAACACCGAGACCATGGTGGCCAACGCCACCCGCCGGGCCCTGCGGTTGGGGGAGCCGGACGCCGCCCCCCGGGTGAGCGACCTCGATGCCCTGGTGGCGTCCACCGCCGGCAAGGTGGAGATCGAGACGCTGGACGAGGGCCAGGAGGAGGCCGTCATCGACCGGCTGGTGCACTCGGCCGTCCTCACCGTGTTCAAGCAGCGCTGCCCGCTGTCCCGACTCGGCGACGTGGTCGCCTCCTTCGACCAGGGGACGGTCGTGCACACCGGCGACGATGTGCCGGCCACCGCCTACGCCCAGGTCCTGGCCGACGTGCCCGCCCTGCGGGGGCCCGTGACGGCACTGGCCGGCGCCGAGACCCCCGCCGCGCTGGCCAGCGCGGTGGAGTTCGTGCTGGAGGGCCTCCACCTCTCCCGCCGGCTCAACAAGGACGCAGTGGCGGGCCGGGCCACCTACCGCTCCCGCTAGCCCGCCAGCCACCCCACGAGCCCGTCCCAACTGGTCCCGGTATCGGTACCGAAGCGGACTCGGTTTCGGGACCAGAACACCGGCCGGCGGGGGACCGGCGGCGGGTGCGTACGCTCGTCAGGTGGGCCGGTTCGGGTACTCGCGGTGGGATGGGGCCCAGGCCGGGTTCCGGCCGGACGCCGACGAGGTGCTGGCCGAGGTGACGGACGACCTGCTGTACCACGGCGACGCCACGGCGGCCCTGCGCCGGCTGCTGCACGACGGGATGGAGCGCCCCGACGGGCGGCTGGCCGGCCTGCGGGAGCTGCTGGACCGGCTGCGCCGGCGGCGACGGGAGCTGCTCGACCGCCACGAGCTGGGCGGGGCCTTCGACGACGTGGCCAAGGACCTGCACCGGATCCTCGACACCGAGCGGCAGGAGCTGGGCCGGCTGGAGGAGCAGGCCGACCAGTCGGGGGACCAGCGCCGCCGGGAGGTGACCGGCCAGGCCATGGCCGAGCGCCGCCTCCAGCTGGACCTGCTCCCGCCCGACCTGGCCGGCCGGGTCCGCGCCCTTCGTGACTACGAGTTCACCTCGGCCGAGGCCCAACAGCGCTTCGAGCAGCTGCTGGACCGGCTCCGGGAGGAGCTGCTGCAACGCCAGTTCAACCGCATGTCGGAGGCCATGGGCAACATGACGCCCGAGGACCTCCAGCGCCTCCGGGAGATGTTCGCCGCCCTCAACGACCTGCTGGAGCTGCGGGCCACCGGCGAGGACACCGCCGACCATTTCGCCGCCTTCATGGAGCAGTTCGGCGACTTCTTCCCTGGGCGGCCCCGGACCCTCGGCGAGCTCCTCGAGCAGCTGGCCGCCCAGATGGCGGCCGGCCAGGCCATGCTCAACTCGATGACGCCGGCCCAGCGGGCCCAGCTCCAGCAGCTGTCCGCCGAGCTGCTGGGGGACGTCGACCTGAACTGGCAGGTGGAGCGGCTCCGCCACAACCTCCAGCAGGCCCTCCCGGGTGCGGGCTGGGACCGCGGCTACCAGTTCGAGGGGCACGATCCGCTGGGCCTGGGCGAGGGCGCCGCCGTCCTGGAGGAGCTGGGCGAGCTGGCCGACATGGAGCAGTTCCTCCGGGGCGCCGCCAGCCCCGGGGCCCTCGCCGACGTCGACCTGGAGCGGGCCCGCCGCCTCCTCGGCCCGGACGCGGCCGAGGCCCTGGAGCGCCTGGAGGAGCTGGGCCGTGGGCTGGAGCGGGCCGGTCTGGTAGAGCGCCGGGAGGGCCGTCTGGAGCTGACGCCGCGGGGCCTCCGCCGCATCGGCCAGAACGCCCTCGGCGAGCTGTTCTCCCGGCTGTCCAAGGAGCGTTTCGGCGGCCACCCGGTGGAGCGCATCGGGGCCGGTCAGGAGCGGGCGCACGAGACCAAGCCCTACGAGTTCGGCGATCCCTTCGAGCTCAGCATCGAGCGCACCATCCGCAACGCGGTGGCCCGCCAGGGCGCCGGCGTGCCCGTGCGGCTGCAGCCCGACGACTTCGAGGTGGAGCGCACCGAGTCGCTCACCCGCGCCGCCACCGTACTGGCCCTCGACCTGTCGCTCTCCATGCCCATCCGGGACAACTTCCTGGCCGCCAAGAAGGTGGCCATGGCGCTGCACGCCTTGATCTCGAGCCGGTTCCCCCGCGACTACCTGGGCCTGGTCGGCTTCGGGAAGTTCGCCCGGCCCATCCAGGCGGCCCGGCTCCCCGAGGTGTCCTGGGACCTCGACGTCGGCACGAACCTCCAGCACGCCCTGGTGCTGTCCCGCCGCCTGCTGGCCGGGCGGGCCGGCACCCGCCAGATCGTCGTCGTGACCGACGGCGAGCCCACCGCCCACCTGCTCCCCGACGGCGGTGCGTTCTTCACCTACCCCCCCGCCCAGGCCACCGTGGACGCCACCCTCATGGAGGTCAACCGCTGCACCCGCGAGGGCATCCGCATCAACACCTTCATGCTCGACGCCTCGCCGGCCCTCACCCGCTTCGTGGAGCAGCTCACCGAGCTGAACCGGGGCCGGGCCTTCTTCACCACCCCCGAGACGCTGGGCGACTACGTGCTGGTGGACTTCCTCGACCAGCGCCGGGCCGCCCGCACCACGGCCCGGCGGCCGCGGCGGCCGGCCTGAGGCGGCTCGCTCAGCCCTCGGCCAGCGCCGCCTCGAAGAGGTCCCGGGTGGCGTCGTCGAAGGCGACCAGCCGCGCCAGCTCGACCTGCGTCGGTGTCGACCGCAGGGTGCGCACCGCCACCTCGGCCGCCTCGGCCGGCGGGTAGCCGTAGATGCCGGTGGAGATGGCCGGGAAGGCCACCGACCGGGCGCCCAACTGGTCGGCCACCTCCAGGCTGCGCCGGTAGCACGACGCCAGCAGCTCGGCCTCCCCGTGGTCGCCGCCGCGCCAGCGGGGCCCCACGGCGTGGATGATCCACCGGGCCGGCAGGTCGAACCCCGGCGTGGCCTTGGCGTCGCCGGTGGGGCAGCCGCCCAGCTCCCGGCAGGCGGCCTGCAGCTGGGCCGCCCCGGCGGCGCGGTGGATGGCGCCGTCCACGCCCCCGCCGCCGGCCAGCGAGGCGTTGGCGGCGTTCACCACGGCGTCCACCCGCTCCTCGGTGATGTCCCCTCGCACGGTCTCGATCCTGGGCGGAGGCGCCATGTCGGGAATCTCCACTTGCGCTCAGGCCCCATCGGGGCGATGATGACACTGTTGTAATTACATCGGTGGCACGCCGACGATGGGAGGACCCCGATGCAGCAATTGTTGCGGGCCCTCGGCGATGCCGAGGAGCTCAGCTGGCAGTACCAGGCCAACTGCATGGGCGTCGACCCGGACCTGTTCTTCCCGGAACGGGGCGCGTCCACGCGCGAGGCCAAGGAGGTCTGCCGGGGCTGCGTGGTCCAGGAGGACTGCCTGGAGTACGCCCTCGAGCACAGCGAGAAGTTCGGGATCTGGGGCGGGATGAGCGAACGGGAGCGCCGGCGGCTGCGCCGGGCCCGCACGCTGGCCCGCCGCACCAACGAGGCCGCGTCCTGACCGCGGGAGCGGCCCGCCGCCGGCGCCCGTCAGCGACGACCACGACCGTCACTGGCGGGACCGCCGGGCAACGACGTTGACCCGCTGACCGCCGGCACTGGCCAGCACGCCTAGAGCCCGGCTGCCTCCAGCCGTGCCTCGATGGTCTTGGACGGGTCGAGGTCCAGGGCGTCCCACCGCGACCGGGCCACGCCGGCCAGCACCGTGGCGGGCAGCAGCCCCACCAGTTCGGCGCCGACGACCTTCACGCCGGCGTCCTTGGCCTGGACCGACACCGCCACGTAGGCGGCACCGGGCCCCACCGCCTGGGGGTCCACCAGGTTGCACGACACCTGGGCCCGCCCGCCCACGTCGAGGCCCAGGGCCCGCAGGGCCGGGTCGCGCACCTCCGCCGCGATCTGCCTGGCCACCTCCACGGTGGCGTCGTCGGACAGCCACAGGTTGAACGCCACCAGCACGTGGCGGGCACCCACCGACGTGGCGCCGGCGCTGGGATGGGGCTCCGGCGGGCCAGTGTCGGGGGCCAGCGAGGTGAAGGCGTCCCTGCGGATGTCCGGGAGGGCCCGCTCCGGGCCGTACAGGAAGCACGGCACGCCCAGCTCGTCGCCGGCCCATTCGGCGAAGGAGTCCCGGGCCAGGATGACCTCGGCGTCGGACGACCCGGCCAGGGGGGCGAAAGGCACCACATCCACCGCGCCGAGGCGGGGATGGGCGCCCTCGTGGTTGGTGAGGTCGATGCGGGCCACCGCCTCGGTGGCCAGCCGCCGCGCCGCCTCCTCCACCTCCGGCCCGGCCAGGGTGAACACGCTGCGGTGGTGGTGCGGGTCGGTGTGGACGTCGAGCACCGTGGGGCCCGCCGCGTCGCGCAGGGCCGCCAGGACGGACTCGTCCCGGCCCTCGCTCACGTTGATCACGCACTCCAGCACGGCCCCACCCTCGCGCATCCGGGCCCACCTACGCTCACCCGGCGTGGACCTCGGCCTGGCCCTGCCCCACTACGACCACTCGGTGCCGGGCGAGCGCCCTTTGCGCTGGACCACGGTGGTGGACTGGGCCCGCGCCGCCGAGCGGGCCGGCCTGGGCTCGATCTGGGTCTCCGACCACCTGTTCCTCTCCCTCACCCACTGGGGCGGGCCCGACGAGGCGGTGGACGCCCTGGACTGCCTGTCGTCGGTGGCCGCCCTGGCCCGGGCCACCAGCCGGGCCCGGCTCGGGACGCTGGTCATCTGCCCCCACCTCCGGCCGGCCGGCGTCCTGGCCAAGGCGCTGGCCACCATCGATGTCCTGAGCGGCGGCCGGCTCACCATCGGCGTCGGCGCCGGCTGGTTCGAGCCCGAGTACACCGCCGCCGGCCTCCCGTTCCCGCCCGCCCGGGCCCGGATGGAGCAGCTGGCCGAGACCATCGAGGTCCTGCGCCTGTCCTTCTCGGGCGAGCCGTTCGACTACGACGGGGAACATCTGCACCTCGAGGGCATGGTGTGCCTGCCCCGCCCCGTGCAGCAGCCCGCCCCACCGGTGTGGGTGGGCGGCCGGGGCGACCGCCTCCTCGGTGTGGTGGCTCGGGGCGCCGACGGCTGGAACGCCGGCCGCTGGTGGGGGACCACCGAGGACTACAAGGAGCGGCTGGCCGTGCTGGAGCGGGCCTGCGAGGCGGCGGGGCGGGACCCCGCCACCGTGGACCGCTCGGTGAACCGGCTGGCTCTGGTGGGGGAGGACGAGGCCGACCTGCGGCGACGCTGGGAGCAGCTGAGGGCCATCGCCCCACCGGGCACCTTGCGGGCTGGCACGCTCGACGAGTACCGCCACGGCCGCCTGGTCGGCACCGTGGAGCAGGTCCGGGAGCAGCTCGGCATGTGGGCCGAACTGGGCGTGACGACCGTCATCGTGAGCCTGGGGGCGCTACCGTTCACAGTGACAGGAGTCGACGACATCGAGATGGTGGCGTCGGCTTCGCTTGCGGACTAGGAGTGCCATGAACCTCGGAGCACCAGAACTCATCATCATCCTCCTTGTCGTCCTGCTGCTGTTCGGATCCACGCGCCTCCCCAAGCTGGCCCGCTCCATCGGCCAGGCATCCAAGGAGTTCAAGCAGGGCGTGTCCGAGGGTGCCAAGAACGACGAGCGGGAAGAGACCGAGAAGCACGGCGGCTAGGCGCCGCCGCCCCAGCCGGGAACTTGTCCGGCGCCCTCGTCGTTCCGCGTGACGGACAAGGAGGAGCAGCCGGTCCCAGACTGGGAGGAGGTGGCCCGCACCCACGGGCGCTTCCTCTACACCGTCGCCTACCGGCTCTCGGGCAACCACGAGGATGCGCAGGACCTCGCCCAGGAAGTGCTCCTCCGGGTCCGGAGAGGATTAGCGACGTACCGACCGGGGTCGATGGAGGGCTGGTTGAGCCGCATTACGACGAATGTGTTCCTCGACGAGGTGCGTCGTCGCCGGCGCCGGCCACAGGACGCCTTCCCTTCCGACCCTGATCGGGTGATCCCGCCCGCCCCCGGCGCCGACGTGGCCCTGGCCGAACAGACCCTCCCCGCCGACGTGCAGGCCGCCCTGTCCAGCCTGCCGGATGAGTTCCGTGTGGCGGTGGTCCTCTGCGACGTCGCCGGCCAGTCCTACCAGGACATCTCCGAATCGCTGGGTGTGCCCCTCGGCACGGTGCGCAGCCGCATCCACCGGGGCCGGGCCATGTTGCGAGAGAAGCTGGTGCGATCGTGACGGCCGGCGGCGGCGCCCACCTGGGCGACCTCACCAGTGCCCTGGTCGACGGCCAGCTCGGCCCCGAGGAGGAGGCGGCCGCCCTCGGGCACCTGGCCTCCTGCCCGCCGTGCGCGGCCGATCTCCGGTCCATCTCGGCGGTACGGGCCATGGTCCGCTCCCTCGGCCCGGTGGAGCCGCCGTACCCGCTGGTCGCCGGGCCCCCCGTCCGGCACCGGCCCAGCTGGGCATCCGGTCTCGTGGCCGCGGCGGCCGCCTCGGTGGCCCTGCTCCTGCTGTCGGGCGTGGAACAGCCCACCAACGGCGGGCCCCAGGTGGCCCAGTTGGTGCAGGTCCACTCCACCTCGCCTGTGAACGTGGACCCCATGAGCCAGCTGGCGCCTGCGGTCCTCCCGGCCTCCCTGGAGCAGTGATCACCCGGGCCCGCCTGGCCGTCGCGCTGACGGGCCTGGCCCTGGTCGGATCGGCGCTGCCCGGCGGAGGTGCCGGCCTGGCCGCCGCCGAGGGACCGGTGGAGGACGCCCGCCAAGCGGCCCGCCGGGTGCCCTTCACGGCGCGGGTCGAGGTGTCCTGGGTCGACCAGGAGGGCTTCCACACCGCCGAGCTCACCGTGCGGGCCGTGGGTGGCCGGATCAGCATCCAGACCGCGGGCGAGGGCGGCTCCTCCACCACGGTGCGGCGCGACACCGACACCGCCGGCCAGGAGGCCGGCGGGCTGCTGACCCCGGCCGTGGAGCGGAAGTACCAGCTGGTCCGCCGGGACGGTCCCGAGGTGGCGGGACGGGCGACGGACGAGGTCGTCCTGCGCAGCGGCGGTCTTGTGCGGGAGCGGCTGGCGGTCGACAAGGCCACCGGGCTGGTCCTCCAGCGTGAGGTCTTCGGCGAGGGGGGCCGGCCGGTGCGGGTGGTGCGGGTCCTCCAGCTCGACACCGCCCCCGTGCCCGACGAGGCCGTCCCGGGCCAGGCCGGCTCCAACGCCCCCAAGGCGCTGGAGGTGTCCCGCCTCCCGTCGGTCTACCCCGCCCCGGCCGCCCTGGCGGGCGGGTACCGGCGGCTGGCCGCCTACCGGCACTCCCAGGTGGTGCACCTGCTCTACACCGACGGCTTTCACGGCCTGTCCCTGTTCAGCCAGCCGGGCGACCTGGTGACCCGCTCACTGCCCCGCGGCGGCCAGGTGGTGCGGGTGGGGAAGGCCCAGGGGATCCGCTACACCTGGCCGGGGGGCGAGGTGCTCACCTGGCAGTCCGGCCCCATGGTCCACACCCTGGTGGGCGACGCCAGCGCCGACGACATGCTGGTCGCGGCCCGGTCGCTGCCCCGCCCGGGCCGGCCCTCCCTGCTGGGCCGCCTGCTGGGGACGGCCCGGGTGGTGGGAGAGCTGGTCAGCGGCGGTCGCTGACCGCTGCCGTCTCGCCGCCCGCCCGCTCCAGCCGCCGCCGCCTGGCGATGCGCCGGCGCTCCCGCTCGGAAGCTCCGCCCCAGACGCCGTGGTCGATCCGGTTGCGAAGCGCGTACTCCAGGCACGGGGCCTGCATGGTGCAGGTGGCGCAGACCCGCCGGGCCACCTCGACCCCTACGCCGTCGCTGGGAAAGAACGTCTCGGGGGGCACGTTCCGGCACTTGCCCTCGGCCATCCACTCCGTGTCCATCACACCTCCGTGGTCCATCAACGGCCGGCGTGCGCCGATTGGTTCCCGGGAACATGTTCGAAAGGGCCTACGTTGGCGGATGAAAGAGGACCTGGCCCAGCGGCGCCTGTCGCCGTTGGCGGCGCGCCCGCAGGTGGGACGGTAGGCGCTGCGCCGCGGTGGAAGAGGATGGGAGGCAGGACGTGACCGACGATACGGCACGAGGGAGCTGGTCCTGGGGACCGGGCAAGGACGACGACGACGCGGCCGGCGCCGAGGAGGACACGGCGCCCATCGCCACCGTGGCCGACCAGCCGCCCACGGCCAGCCTGCCGCGGCCGGCTTCCCCCCGCCCCGCCCCGCCCGCGCC
>JBOGHQ010000291.1:0-1852 GCA_050744785.1 Acidimicrobiales bacterium
GGCCGAGAAGGCGCCCGCCGCCGGGGAACCGGCCGCCCCCCGCACCGACCGAGACGAGCGGGTGCCGTTCTCCAACATCCGCCGCCGCACCGCCGAGCACATGCGCCGCTCGCTCGACACCTCGGCCCACACCCTCGTGGCCATCGAGGTCGACTACGAGGCGGTGGAGAAGTCCCGCCTGCCGGCCCGGTCCCGGTTCAAGGAGGAGGAAGGCATCAGCCTGAGCTACCTCCCCTTCATGGCTCGGGCCGTGATCGACGCCCTCCACGACTTCCCCAAGCTCAACGCCTCGATGGGCGAGAACGAGCTCATCGTCCACCACGCCGTGAACCTCGGCATCGCCGTGGACATGAGCCACGAGGGTCTCATCGTGCCGGTGGTCCACAACGCCCAGGACAAGCGGCTGCGGGCCCTGGCCAGGGAGATCGCCGATCTGGCCGGCCGGGCCCGGTCCAAGAAGCTCAGCGCCGACGACATCTCGGGCGGCAGCTTCACCATCACCAATCCCGGCGGCTACGGCACCCTCCTCACCGCGCCCATCATCAACCAGCCCCAGGTGGCCATCCTGTCCACCGACGGTGTCAAGCCGAAACCGGTGGCGGTGGCCCTGCCGGCGGGTGGCTACGGCGTGGCCGTCCACCCGGTGGGCAACCTGGCCATCTCCTTCGACCACCGCGCCGTGGACGGCGCCTACGCGTCGGCCTTCCTGGCCCGGCTGCGGGAGATCGTCGAGACGAGGGACTGGGGCCAGGAGCTGGCGTGACCGGCCCGGGAGGTCGGGTCGGCGGCCCGTTGCGGGTGCGGTGGCTGGGCCGGGTGGAGTTCCGGGACGCCCACGCCCTCCAGCGCGCCCTCCACGGCCGGTCGGCCGGGGACCACCTGCTGCTGCTCGAGCACCCGAGCGTCTACACCATGGGCCGGCGCGCCACCCTGGACCACGTCCTGGTGCCGCCGGAGTCATTGGGCGCGGACCTGGTGTGGACCGACCGGGGCGGCGACGTCACCTGGCACGGCCCCGGCCAGCTGGTGGGCTACCCGATCGTGTCGGTGCCGGTGCGCCCCCGGGCCATCCCCGGCTACGTGGCCGCCGTGGAGCAGGTGGTGATCGACGCCCTGGCCGACCTGGGCCTGCCCGGCGCCGGCCGCCAGCCCGGGCGGCCCGGCGTGTGGGTGGGGGACGGCAAGATCTGCGCCATCGGGGTGCGGCTGACACGGGGCCGGTCCATGCACGGCTTCGCCCTCAACGTGGACCCTGACCTCTCACGCTTCGACGCCATCGTGCCGTGTGGCCTGCACGGCCGCGGCGTCACGTCGCTGGCGGCCGAGGGCGTCCACGTGGCCATGCGGGACGTGGTCGACGCGGTAGTGGCCCGGGCTGCGGCCGAGTGGGGCCGGCATGGCGTCGAACGCCAGGGCGTGGCGTGGCGGGCGGCCGAGCCCGACGTGTCGTTGCTGTCCTCGTCGTCCGGCGCCGGCGAGGGAGCCGGTCCGGCCGAGGGCGTGGCGGTGCGCCTCCGGGGCCGGCTGGCCGAGGCCGGCGTCGACCCGACGGCCGGCGTCGGCCTGGGTGAGCGGAAGCCGGCGTGGGTGCGGGCCCCGGTCCGCATGGGCCCCGAGTTCCGTTCCCTCCAGGCCGGCCTCCGGGAGCGGGAGCTGGTCACCGTCTGCGAGGAGGCGGGCTGCCCGAACATCTTCGAGTGCTGGAGCGCGGGGACGGCCACGTTCATGATCAACGGGTCCCGGTGCACCCGGGCCTGCGGGTTCTGCCTGGTCGACACCCGCCGGCCCGGCGCCCTCGACCCCGGCGAGCCGGAGCGGGTGGCGTCAGCGGTCGAGGCCATGGGCCTGGAGC
>JBOGHQ010000292.1:0-7861 GCA_050744785.1 Acidimicrobiales bacterium
CGTCCGGGTACACCAGCAGCCACGCCACCTTGTGGGGGGCGTGGACGGGGTCCAGGGCACCGTCCTCGCATCCGATGTAGCGGGCCGGCTTCTGCACCTTGGCCAGGAGCGGCTCGAGCCGCGGCCACAGACATGTCATTTGCTGGTCAGTCTACGGGCTCGGGCCGGCCCAGCCCGGCCCGCGCCTCCCGCCCCGGTCAGGCGACCTTGACGGTCTGCTTCATGTCGGGGTGGATCTGGCACTGCACGGTGTAGGTACCCGCCTTGGCGAACGTGAGCGTGTACTGGTACCCCGGCGGCCCGAAGGACCCGATGAACCCCGAGCTGTGGAAGCCGGAGCCGCCGTAGGCGCCCCCGTCGATCTGCACCGGCGGCGCGTTCTCGGCAGGCGGCTCCTCGGAGGGTGGCGGCGCCCCCGCGCCACCGACCGGCTCGAACGCCTTCTGGTTGGCATGCCAGGTGCCGTCCGGCGCCTTGGCCATGGCGCCCACGGCATCGGCCGGCGCGTCGACGGCTATGGTGTGTGGCCCTGCCACGGTCCAGGTGACCGCCGAGCCGGCCTTCACCGACAGCTCGGCCGGCGCGAAGACGTTCAGCGCGCCCTCCTCCACGCCCTCGACGGGCGGCGCGCCGGCCAAGGGCTCGTCGGCCGGCTTCGCAGCCAGCTCCTGGTTCTGGGCCCGGAGCTTGGAGGCGAACCGGCTCTCCAGCTCGTCGGCCGCCGTGTCGGCCACCTGGGCAGAGGAGGGCACGTCCTGGGTCTCGGCCACGACCGTGATGGTGCCCGTCATCCCCTGGCGGTGCAGCAGGCAGAAGTAGTTGTACGTGCCCGGTGCGATGTCGTCGGCCAGCTCGACCTCGAAGGTGGCGTCGTCGGGCAGGTACCCGCTGTTGTAGAGGCTCTGGGTGCCGTCGAAGGCGGGCTGGGTGACCTTCTCGCAGGCCTCGTCGGTGGCCGGGTCGCCACTGGCCTGGAAGCACGGGTTGGCACCGAGCTGGTTGGCGTCGCCGGGGCCATCGGGCAGGAGCGGCGGAAGCTTCTCGTCCAGCGCCAGGGCATCCTGCACCGCCTTCTGCTGGTCGGCGGGCAGCTTGGCGATGTCCTCCTCCGACGGCGGCCCGTCGGCGTTCTTGATCTCGTCGGGGAGGGCGTTGAAGGCATTCAGCCCGGCGTCGACGATGCCGCCCAGGGTGACCGTGTGCGGCTCCCCGGTGTCGTTGGAGTGGAACCTGACCGTGTCGCCGGCGTGGACCGTGACGGCCTGGGGGAAGTAGGCCAGGGCCGACATGGTGAAGTCGTCGGGCGTGCCGTCGACCTCCACTGTGATCGACGCCGGGCCGCCCTCGGCGGCGGTGGTCGTGCCGGCCGACTCCTCGTCGTCGTCGCCGCAGGCCGCCCCCAGGGCGGCAACCACCGCCAGGACGATCAGAACTCTTCGCATGTCGTCGCCACCCCTCGTTCAGGAACTCCGAGGGAAGGTAGCCGGTGCGGGGCCGGAAGGGAAGTACCTGATTCTGGATCGTGTCAGGAGAACCGCCGCATGTGGACGTTGAGCACCAGGCCGAGGGCGGCGAAGGTGGTGATGGTGGCCGACCCGCCGTAGCTCATCAACGGCAACGGGATGCCGGTGATGGGCATGATCCCCATGGTCATGCCGACGTTCTCGAAGACCTGGAACACCAGCATGGACAGCACGCCCACGCAGATGATGGTGCCGGTGAGGTCCTTGGCCAGCGACGCCGCTCGCCACGTCCGCCACACCACCAGGGCGAACAGGCTGAGCAGCAGCCCCGAGCCCACCAGGCCCAGCTCCTCGCCCACCACGGTGAAGATGAAGTCGGTGTGCTGCTCGGGGACGTAGGAGAGCTTGGTCTGGGTGCCCTGGAACAGGCCCTTGCCGGTGAGGCTGCCGTTGGCGATGGCGATCTTGGACTGGTTGAGGTTGTAGGTGGAGCTGAGCGCCTCCTCGTCGGGGTTGAGGAAGGCCCCCAGGCGGTCCCGCTGGTAGTCCTTGAGCAGGCCCAGCTGGAACACCGCCACCACCGCCACCGCGCCGGCGAGGGCGAGGACGGCCATGTGGCGGGCCCGGGCGCCGGCCACCATCAGGGCGCCCATGAGGATGGCGGCGAACACCAGCACCGTGCCCAGGTCGGGCTGGAGGTTGATGAGCACCATCGGCAGCCCGGCCAGGCCCAGCGCCGTCATCAGCCGGCGGGCGTCGAGGTCGCCCCGGTGGGCGGCGCCGTAGGCGGCGATGCAGATGATCAGGCCGATCTTGGCCAGCTCGGACGGCTGCAGCTGGAACCCGGCCAGCTGGAACCAGGCCTGGGCCCCCCGGCTGTTCGACCCCAGCGGGGACAGCACCAGCACGAGGCCGGCGATGCAGGCCAGGTAGATGATCGGGGCCCGGTCCCGGAAGACGCGGTAGTCGATGGTGGCCACCAGGGCCATGACGCCGAGGCCGATCAGGGCGAAGGCGGCCTGGCGGCGGAGGAAGAACATCTCGTCGGCGCCCAGGTTGCGGGTGGCGCTGTAGACCATCAGCACCCCGAGGGACGCGATGGCCAGCACCGCCCCGAGCAGGGTGAAGTCCACGTGGCGCCAGGGCGCGGCGCCGTCCCGCCGGGAGAGGGTGGCGCGGCCCGGGAGGGCGGTGGTGGCCATCAGTCGACGCCTCCGGCCAGCTGGACAGGGCCGGGCGGGGAGCCGGCCAGGGCCTGCAGGATGCGCCGGGCCACCGGGGCGGCGACCGCGCCGCCGAAGCCGGCCTCCTCCATCACCACCGCGACCACGTACTGCGGGGCGGCGGCAGGGCCGAAGCCCACGAACAGGGCGGTGTCCTGCTTGCCGGTCACCTGGGCGGTGCCGGTCTTGCCGGCGACGGGGAACACGTCGAGCGGGAAGCCGGCGAAGGCGCCCGCCGCGGTGCCCTCGGGATGGGACACCGCGCCGAGGAGGCCCTGGAGGATGGGGAGGCGGTGGGCCGGGTCGATGGCAACCGTGCCGGACGACGTGGGCTGGATCTCTCGCACCGGCCTGCCGTTGGCCTGGAGCACCCGGGCCGCCACCCGGGGCTGGAAGATGGTGCCGCCGTTGGCGAAGGTGGCGTAGGCGTTGGCCAGCTGGAGGGGCGTGGCGGCGGTGTCACCCTGGCCGATGGAGAGGTTCACGTTGTCGCCGGTGCGCCAGTCCCCGTTGGGGAAGGCCTTGGGGTACTGCTCGTGGAGCCGCATCCGGGACTCGGGGTCGGGGACCCGCCCCTTCAGCTCGCCGCTCAGGTCGATGCCGGTGCGGTCCCCCAGGCCGAGGTCGCGGGCCGCCGCCTGGATGGCGGTGCGGGTGGGCCCGCCGCGGGACCAGAAGTTGGCGCCCAGGTCGTAGAAGAAGGCGTCGCTGGACACGGTGAGGGCTCGGGACAGGGCGACGCGGCCCCACGCCTTGCCCCCGGCGTTGCGGTACACGCACCGCTCGCCGCGGCAGTTGCGGATGCGGTAGGACCCCTCGTCGAGGAAGGTCGTGTTGGGGGCGATGAGCCCGGTGCGGAGGGCGGCCAGGGCGGTGAAGAGCTTGAAGGTGGAGCCCGGCGCATACTGCCCCTGCAGGGCCCGGTTGTTCAGGGGGAAGTTGTTGGCGGGGTCCTGGAGGGTGGCGAAGACCTCGGGCCGGATGCCGTTCACGAAGTCGGCCGGGTTGTAGGCGGGGCTGGAGGCCAGGGCCAGCACCGACCCGTCCCGGGGGTCCAGCACCACCACCGAGCCGGCCGGCGCGAGGAAGTGCTTGGCCATGTTGCGGTCGTAGCCACCCCGCGCCGCCTCCAGGCCCCTGATGAGCGACTCCTCGGCCAGGGCCTGGACGTCGAGGTCGATGGTGAGCTGCACGTCCCTGCCCGCTTGCGGTGGCCGGCTCGAGAGGGCGGGCAGGAGGACGTTGCCGCTCGAGTCCACCTCCAGCCGGGTCTCCCCCGGCCTGCCCCGCAGGTCCTCCTCGAAGGCCTGCTCCACGCCCGCCTTCCCGATGTCGTCGCCCAGCCGGTAGCCCTTGTCCTTGCGGGCGTCGAGCTCCCTGTCGTTGATCTCGCCCACGTACCCGAGCACATGCGCGGCCAGCCCGCCGTGCGGGTAGGTCCGCTCCGCCACCGCCGATGCGGCCACGCCCGGGAAGTCGGCGCTGTGCTCCCGCAGGTAGACGACCAGCTCCTCCGGCACGCTCTCGGCTACGGGCACCGGCTTGTAGGGGCTGTAGCGCTTGTCGGCGATGCGCTTTTCGAGCTCCGGGCGAGGGAGGGAGAGCAGGGCGGCCAGGCGGGTCACCACGTCGGGCCGGTCCTCCACGTCCTTGCGGGTGACGGTGATGGCCTGGTACCCGCGGTTCTCCACCAGGGGGCGGCCCATGCGGTCCAGGATGCGCCCCCGGGGGGCCGGCTGGTAGATGGTGCGGACCTGGTTCTGGGTGGCCAGGGCCTGGAACTCGGTGGTGTCCATCACCTGGAGGTACCAGAGCCGGGCGAACAGGGCCGAGAACAGCGACACCACGATGATGCCGACGATGGACAGCCGGAGGCGGGCGCTGTCGCCGCTCATCGGGCGAAGGCGCTCTCTGGCTCGGCGGCCAGGGCCCAGCCCATGGCCCGCGCCACGGGAACGGCCAAAAGGCCGTTCATGACCGCCACCCAACCGGCCACGATCAGCAGGCGCGGGGAGACGAAGTGGGACTGGCCGATGATCGCCCCGAGCAGGCCGTACAGCAGCACGCCGGCGAAGCTGGCCAGCAGCGCGGTGGCCGGCGCGATCCACCAGGCCGAGCGGATCATGGCCGACTGCACCGTGCCCACCGAGAACCCCACCAGCGCGTAGGTGAGGGCCGAGAGGCCGAGCGGCGTCTGGACGAACAGGTCGGCCAGCAGCCCGGCCACGAAGCCGATGAGGGCGCCCCGCTCGGAGCCGGCCAGGAGCCCGGCGGCCACCGAGGCCAGCAGCATGACCTGCGGGTGGGCGTCGCCGATGTGGATGCCGGCGAACAGCGACAGGTGGAGGGTGAGGGCCACGAACAGCACCAGGGTGAGCCGGAACCGGCCCGTCACTGTCGCACCATCGCCTTGCGATGTCGCACCAGTGAGTTGCTGATGGACCGTCCTCCCGGGCCGGTCACTGTCGCACCATCGCCTTGCGATGTCGCACCAGTGAGTTGCTGATGGACCGTCCTCCCGGGCCGGTCACTGGTCCCACTGCAGGACCTTCACGAAGGTCACCCGGCGGAGGTCGACGGTGGGCTCGATGGTGACGTCCTGCTGGAGCGCCCCGGCTGCGCTGGTGGCGGCCACCACCTTGCCGACCGGGATACCGGGCGGGAACACGCTGTGGTCCAGCCCGCTGGTGACGACGACCTCGCCCCGCTCCACCTTGGTGGCGGTGTCGACCAGGTCCACCCGCAGCGTGGAGCCCCGACCCCGGCCCGCGGCCACGCCCACGTCACCCGACGTGGCCAGCCGGACGCCCACACCCGAGGTGGTGTCGGTGATCAGCAGCACGGTGGCCCGCCGCCGGGAGACGTCCACCACCCGTCCCACCAACCCGCCGCCGGAGACCACCGGCATGCCCGGCGCCACCCCGGCGTCGCGGCCCCGGTCGATGGACAAGGTGAGCTCGAACCCGGTGGCGGGCGTGGCCACCACTCGAGCCGCCACGGAGGGGATGTCGCCCACGAAGTCGAGCCCGGCCAGGTCGAGGAGGGCCTCCCGCTCCCGATCGGCGTCGCCGGCCCGCAGCACCTCGGCCTCCCGCTCGGCCAGCTGCTCGCGCAGGCGGGCGTTCTCGGCCTCCACGTCGCCGTAGTGCACCGCCCCTTGGAAGAAGTTCGTGATGGGCCGCACCGCCGCGTCGGCGGCGTCCTGGACCGGGGCGAACAGGTCGCGGGCCCCGTCGCGCGCCACGTCCACGAACCCCGAGCCGTTGCTGCGCTCGTCGAGCGTCAGCAGCGTGACCGCGGTGAGCACGAGCAGGAGCAGGGTGAAGCGAGGCCGGGAGGTACGCCGGTAGACAGCCACGAAGGGCGGACCTCTGGCGTCAGTGCCCGCTCGACGAGATCAGCACCTGCTTCAGGGCGTCGAACTCCTCGAGGCACTGGCCGGCCCCGATGGCGACCGAGTGCAGGGGGTTGCGGGCGATCACGATGGGCATCCCGGTCTCAGCGGACAGGCGGGCGTCGAGCCCGTGCAGCAGGGCCCCGCCGCCGGTGAGGACGATGCCCTGCTCCATGATGTCGGCGGCCAACTCCGGCGGGGTCTTGTCGAGGGTGACCTTCACGGAGTCGACGATGGCCGACAGCGGCTCCTCGATGGCGTCGCGGATCTCGTCGGTGCTGGTGACGATGGTCTTGGGCAGCCCCGTGATGAGGTCCCGGCCGCGGATCTCGGCGTGGAGCTCCTCCTCCAGATTGCAGGCCGAGCCGAGGGCGATCTTGATCTCCTCGGCCGTGCGCTCCCCCAGGGCGAGGCTGTACTCCTTCTTGATGAAGTGGATGATCGAGTGGTCCAGCTCGTCGCCACCGATGCGGATGGACTGGCTGGTGACGATGCCGCCGAGGGAGATGACGGCGACCTCGGTGGTGCCGCCGCCGATGTCGACCACCATGTTGCCGGTGGGCTCGTGGACCGGGAGGCCGGCGCCGATGGCGGCGGCCATGGGCTCCTCGATGATGTAGGCCGGCTTGCGGGCACCGGCGTACTCGGCCGCCTCCTGCACGGCTCGCTGCTCCACCCCCGTGATCCCCGAGGGAACGCAGATCACCATGCGCGGCTTGGCGAAGCGCCGCTGATGGATCTTCTGGATGAAGTAGCGGAGCATCTTCTCGCAGATCTCGAAGTCGGCGATGACACCGTCCTTCAGGGGGCGGATGGCCTGGATGTGGCTGGGGGTGCGCCCGATCATGCGCTTGGCTTCCACGCCCACGGCCAGGGGCCGGCCGTCCTTCACGTTCACGGCCACCACCGACGGCTCGTTCAGGACGATGCCACGCCCCCGTACGTACACGAGCGTGTTGGCCGTCCCCAGGTCGACGGCCATGTCGCGGCCGAGAAAGGAGGAGAAGATATTTTCCGACACGGCGCGCAACCCCCTCCCTGGGATCAGCCCCACAGGCTAGGTGCCCCTTCGGAGAACCGCCAGTGGGCCCCGCAAATCCGCTACGCCAGGGCGGGGAAGAACAGGCCGATCTCCCGCGCCGCGGACTCGGGGCCGTCGGAGCCGTGCACCAGGTTCTCGGTGAGGAGGATGCCGAGGTCACCCCGGATGGTGCCGGGGGCGGCCTCCTTGGGGTCGGTGGTGCCCATGAGGGTGCGGACCACCTTCCAGGTGTCGGCCGGCCCCTCCACCACCGCCACCAGGGCCGGGGAGCGGGTGATGAAGCCGACCAGGTCGCCGAAGAAGGGGCGCTCGGCGTGCTCGGCGTAGTGGTGCCGCGCCAGGTCGAGGTCGATCTGGCGCAGCTCGGCGGCCACCAGCCGCAGGCCCTTTCGCTCCAGCCGGCCGACGATCTCTCCCATCAGGCCGCGCTCCACGGCGTCGGGCTTCACGATCACGAGGGTGCGGTCCATGAGGCGCCGACCCTACTTCCGTCGACCTCATTCGCTCGCTGCGTTCGCTCCATTCGGTCGCCACGTCGACCGGCGTGGCGGGAGGTCCTCCACCGCGCCGGGGCGGAGGTCGCGGAGGGCGGACCGGGCCGACCCCACCACGTAGAGCGACCCGGTGACCACCACCACGGCCTCCTCGCCGGCGGCGCCGAGCGCATCGGCGACCGCGTCGCCCACCGAGCTGGCGGCCCGGGCCTCCACGCCGAGGGTGGTGGCCGCCTCGGCGATCT
>JBOGHQ010000293.1:0-2919 GCA_050744785.1 Acidimicrobiales bacterium
TCCCGGGCCCGGAAGGGTCGGCCCTGGCGGCCCAGCACCAGACCCACCTCGGCGGTGGGCAGCCCGGCCCAGGCCACGTCGTCGGGGCCGCTGTCGGCCCCCACCGCGTCGGCGGAGGTCCGGCTCCCGTGGAGGAAGGCGGCCAGCCACGTCGCCGGCGGCGCATCGCCGGCCGCGGCCAGCGGGGCGGGCCCGTCCAGGTCCAGCAGGACGGCCCAGTCGGCGTCGAAGTTGGCCCGGGCGTGGTGGCACAACACCTCGCACAGCCCGCCCAGGTCCCGCTGCTCCACCAGCACGGCGGCCGCCTCCAGGGCGCCCAGCCGGGGATCGTGGACGGCCTCGCCGGCCAAGCGCACGTCCTCCACGTCCACACCGTCCACCTGGCGCATCTCGGCCGCCAGCAGCGGCACCAGGTCGTCGCTGGGCAGCGCCACCACCAGCTCGTCGATGGCCCGGCCCCCGCCCCGCTCGAGGATGTCGATCCCCACCAGGTCGCCGCGGACGGCACCGATGCGGCTGGCCACGGCGCCGAGGGCGCCGGGCCGGTCGGGCAGCCAGACCCGCACCACGTACGTCCTCATCGCCGCCACGGTAGAGGTAGGAGGTGAACGCACTGTTTCGGGCCGGCGAAAGGACAGGAAACCGTCATCGGTCGAAGGGCTCGGGCCTCAGGCCAGCTCGGGCAGGGCCCGGCGGACGTTGCGGACCGCCTGGGCGATGCGCTGCTCGTTCTCGATGAGGGCGAAGCGCACGTAGCCCTCGCCGCCCGGGCCGAAGCCCACACCCGGGGAGGCGGCCAGCTTGGCCTCCCGCACGAGGAGCTTGGCGAACTCGAGGCTGCCCATGGCCCGGTAGGGCCCCGGGATGGGGGCCCACACGAACATGGTCCCCCTGGGCCGCTCCAGCGGCCAGCCCACCCGCACCAGGCCGTCCACCAGGGCGTCCCGGCGGCTCTGGTAGATCTCGTTCACCAGCTTGGGGTAGTCGGCCGCCTCGTTCATGGCCACCGTAGCGGCGATCTGGATGGGCTGGAAGGTGCCGTAGTCGAGGTAGCTCTTCAGCTTGGTGAGGGCCTGCACCACCGCGGCGTTGCCGACCAGGAAGCCGACCCGCCAGCCCGCCATGGAGAAGGACTTGGTGAGGGTGTAGAGCTCGACGGCCACGTCCTTGGCCCCCGGGACCTGGAGGACGGACGGGGGCTGGTAGCCGTCGAAGGCGGTGTCGGAGTAGGCGAAGTCGTGGACCAGCACCACCTCGTGCTCACGGGCGAAGTCCACGATGCGCGTCATCCAGTCCAGGTCCACGCAGGCGGTGGTGGGGTTGTGCGGGAACGACAGGACGATCACGCGGGGCTTGGGCCACTGCTGGTCCCAGGCCGCCAGCAGGTTGGCGAAGAAGTCCTCGTCGGGGCCGATGCGGATCTGCTGGACCTCGGCGCCGGCGAAGAGGGCGGCGTAGACGTGGATGGGATACGACGGCGAGGGGACGAAGGCCGAGTCACCGGGGCCGAGCAGCACCCACATCAGATGGGACAGGCCCTCCTTGGCCCCGATGGTGGTGACCACCTCGCGGTCGGGGTCGAGCTCCACGCCGAAGCGGCGCAGGTAGAGGTCGGCGACGGCCAGCCGGAGCTTGGGGATGCCCTTGGAGGAGGAGTAGCGGTGGTTGCGCGGGTTGTGGACGGCCTCGGCCAGCTTGTCCACGGCGATGTCGGGCGAGGGGATGTCGGGGTTGCCGAAGCCGAGGTCGATGACGTCCTCGCCGGCCCGCCGGGCCTCGATCTTCAGGTCGTTGATGACGCTGAAGACGTAGGGCGGCAGGCCGTTGATGCGCCGGAACTCCATCTGGTCAGTCTACGAGTGCCCCCGCGGCGGCACCGATGGATCCGACCGCCTCGGGCCATGGTGCGCCCACCGGGGCCAGCACCGCCCAGGTGGCGCCGGCCGCCTCGATGGCGTGGAGGAAGGCCGACAGCTCGGCCGTGCTCCGGCGGCCGAGGTCCACCTGGCCGCCCCAGGTGACCTCGGCCCGCCCCTCGCACCGGGCCACCTCGGCGGCGACCTCGGCCGGGCCCACGCCCCAGAGGTTGATGGTGCCGGCCTCTGCCCGCCCCACGGCGCGGGTGGCCTCCGAGCGCCCGCCCACCCAGGTGGTGATGCCCGCCACCCGCAGCTCCCGGCAGACGCCGGCCAGCCGGGCCAGCCGCTCCGCGGCCGGCGCGAAGGGCACACCGTAGGCCCGGTTCTCGGCCCGGCTCAGGTGGTCGCCCACACCCACGCCGGCGATGAGACGGGGCCCGGCCATGCGGGCCACCGTGCGCAGCAGATGGACCAGCACGGCGTCGGGGAGCAGCCCCACCCGGGCGACCAGGCTGCCCACCGCGATCCGCTCCGTCTCGGCCGCCAGGGCGGCCAGGAGGGTGGGCCCGTGCAGGGCGGGCCGCTCCGGCTGGCCGATGGGCCACAGGTGGTCGAACGCGAACACACCGTCCAGGCCGGTGGCCTCGGCCCGGAGCGCGGCGTCGAGGACCGTGTCGGCCTCGGAGCGGAACTGGGGGAGGGAGATCCCGACCTTCACCGTCTCATCGCCCCACCCCCAGCCCCAGCTCCTGGGCGGCCAGCAGGGCGGCCCCGACGGCGCCGGCGTGCTGGCCCAGGGCGGCCGCCTCGATGGGCACGGGTGGGCGCCGCCGGCCGCCCATGACCAGTTCCTCGTAGGCGGCCCGCACCGGGTCGAGCAGCACGTCGCCGGCCTCCACCATGCCTCCGCCCAGCACGATCACCTCGGGGTCGAAGGCGTTGGCCAGGTTGACCAGGCCGAGGGCCACCCACCAGGCGAAGTCCGCCATGACCTCCAGGGCGTCGGCGTCACCTCCGGCGGCGGCGACCGTGACGTGCTCGCCCCGCACCCCTTCGGGGT
>JBOGHQ010000294.1:0-2679 GCA_050744785.1 Acidimicrobiales bacterium
GGGCAAGCCCACCCGCACCGAGCGGCTGGAGGCGGCCCGCCGGGCCCGCAAGCGCAAGGCCTTCCTGGCCCGGCTCGGCGTGGTGGGCGCCATCGCCACCGTGGCGGCCGTCATCGCCGCCGTGGTGATCTCCGACCGCCGGGCCGCCGACGCGGAGCGGGAGCGGCTCACGGCCGGCTCGTCGTGCACCTTCGACACCCGCAACGACCGCCTGACCGCGAACACCCACGTCCCCCCGCCGAGCTACGAGGTCGACCCGCCCTCCGGCGGCGACCACGACCCCGCCCCCGCTCCAGGCGGCGTCTACGGCGACCAGAACCCGGCCCCCACCGACCAGAAGCTCGTGCACAGCCTGGAGCACGGCTTCGTGGTCCTCTGGCACCGGCCCGACATCACCGAGCAGGAGAGGGCGGAGATCCGCTCGGTGTTCGAGGAGTACAGCGACGACGTCATCGTGGTGCCCCGCCCGTCGCTCCGCGACCGCAAGGTGGTGGCCACCGCCTGGGGACGCCGCCTCCTGTGCGGAGAGGTCGAGGCAGGCCGGCTCACGGAGTTCGTGCGGCTCTACCGCAACGAGTCGCCCGAGCCGAGGGTGCGCTGATGGCCCGCATCCTCGTCACCGAGCCCCTCGCCCAGCGGGGGCTCGACCTCATGGCCGCCGCCGGCCACGACGTCGACGTCCAGCTCGACCTCGACCCGCCCGCCCTGCTCCAGGCCATCCCCGGCGCGGCGGCGCTCATCATCCGGTCCGCCACCCAGGTGACCGACGACGTCCTCGCCGCCGGCACCGACCTGGTGGTGGTGGGGCGGGCCGGCATCGGCCTCGACAACGTGGACGTGGTGGCCGCCACCCGCCGCGGTGTCATGGTGGTCAACGCCCCGGAGTCGAACGTGCTGTCCGCCGCCGAGCACACCATCGCCTTGCTGCTGGCCCAGTCCCGCTGCATCCCCCAGGCCAACGCCGCCCTCAAGCAGGGTCGGTGGGAACGCAGCCGCTGGGAGGGCGTGGAGCTGCACGGCAAGACCCTCGGCGTGGTGGGCCTGGGCCGCATCGGCACCTTGGTGGCGCAGCGGGCCAATGCCTTCGGGATGCACCTGATCGCCTACGACCCCTTCGTCTCCTCTGAGCGGGCCCGCCAGCTCGGCATCGAGCTGGTGGAGAGCCTGGAGGCGCTGGTGGGCCGGGCCGACTTCCTCACCCTCCACGTCTCCAAGACCAAGGAGACCATGGGGCTGGTGGACCGGGACCTGCTGGCCAAGGCCAAGCCGGGGCTGCGCATCGTCAACACCGCCCGGGGCGGCATCGTGGACGAGGAGGCCCTGGCCGAGGCGCTCCGGGATGGCACCGTGGCCAGCGCCGGCCTCGACGTCTTCGCCACCGAACCCACCACCGAGTCGCCCCTGTTCGGGCTGGACCAGGTCGTCGTCACCCCACACCTCGGCGCCAGCACTGCGGAGGCCCAGGACAAGGCCGGCGTCACCATCGCCGAGCAGGTGCTGCTGGCCCTGGCCGGCGACTTCGTGCCCTACGCCGTCAACGTGAGTGCGGCCGAGGCGTCGGAGACGGTGCGCCCCTTCCTGCCCCTGGCCGAGCGGCTGGGCGCCATGTTCGGCTCCCTCAACGAGGGGACCCCGAACCGGCTCGATGTGGAGTACGAGGGGGCGCTGGCCGACCATGACACCAGCCTGCTCACCCTGTCGGTCCTCAAGGGCGTCCTGTCGGCGGCCTCCAACGACGACCCCGTCTCCTACGTCAACGCCCCCCAGCAGGCTCGCGATCGCGGCATGCAGTGGCGGGAGTCCAAGAGCCCGCTGGCCCGTGACCACGTCAACCTCATCACCCTGCGGGGAGGGGCGCACTCGGTGGCCGGCACCCTCACCGGCGTGCGGAGCGAGCCCCGAATCGTCATGGTCGACGACCACTCGGTGGACCTGCCGCCGGCCCGCAACATGCTGGTGGTGCGCAACGACGACCGGGTGGGCATGGTGGCGTTCGTCACCGCCGTGGTGGCCAAGGCCGGCGTGAACGTCGGGAACATGACGCTGGGCCGCACCGCCAGCGGCGACACCGCCCTCATGGTCCTGGGGATCGACACGCCCCTACCGGCCGAAGCCATCGATGAGCTGAGGAAGGGCCCAGGCATCCTCGATGTAAGCGCCGTGACGTTGTAAGCCCCAGAGGCGCTGGCCGAAAGCCGGCGAGGGCTCTCGCCGGCGGATGCCCGCCGCCGAAGGCCGGCTTCGCCGGCCGGCGGCCTGAGCGCCGCCCGCAAGGCCGGCACGACCAAACTCGCCGAGCAAGCTCCGCTTGCGACGGCGAACTAACGCTTGGCGCGAGTGAAGCCGTCGGCCTCGGCTGCCTGGTCGTCGCGGTAGCAGCGGTCGGGCCGGGTCCGCTTGTAGGCCGCCATTCCGGGCAGGTGGTACAGCATGCTCGACAGCTTGCCCTTCACCGGGTGTGAGGTGGGGCAGTCGATGCCCATGGGCTCGATCCAGGGCTGCTCGCCGCGACGGGTGCCGGGCTTGCGCACCCGGCGGGCACGGGGGGCGGGAGCGGCGGGCGCCTCGCCCTCCTCGGCGGGGGCGGGTGCGGCCGGCTCCATGGACGGCACCGACGCCGGCGTGGCAGGAGGCGCCTTGGCCTTCGGCGCCGCCGTGGACGGGCGCTCGACCTTGGGC
>JBOGHQ010000295.1:0-8801 GCA_050744785.1 Acidimicrobiales bacterium
CGCCTGGACTGACGTGGCCGGCGGCGGGGTCGACACGTCGGTGCCCTACCGGTGGCTGCACCCCGACGGCTCCGGCCGCGGCGTCGACATCGTGTTCTACGAAGGCGGCCTGTCCCACGCGGTGGCCTTCGAGCTGGGCACGCTGAGCAGCCGCGGCCTGCTGGACCGGGTCACGGCCAGTCGGCGCGGGCTGGTCACCGTGGCCGCCGACGGCGAGACCTTCGGCCACCACCAGCGGTGGGGCGAGCGGCTGCTGGCCCACGCTTTGGAGGTGGAGGCGCCCCGCCACGGGGTGAAGGTCGCCAGCGTGGCGGACTACCTGCGCCACCACCCGCCCGCCCACCAGGTGGACGTGCGGCTCAGCTCGTGGTCGTGCGCCCACGGGGTGGGGCGCTGGCGGGAGGACTGCGGGTGCTCCACCGGCGGCCAGCCCGGCTGGGACCAGCGGTGGCGGGGCCCCTTGCGGGACGCCCTGGACCTGCTCCGGGACCACGGGGCCGAGGTGTTCGAGCGCCGGGGCGGGCAGGTGCTGCGGGACCCCTGGGGAGCGCGGGACGCCTACCTGGGTGTGCTGCTCGGAACGGTCACCAAGGAGGAGTTCGCCGCCGCCCACGTCGTGGGCGATGCGGTGGACGCGTTCACCCTGCTGGAGGCGCAGCGCCACGCCATGGCCATGTACACCTCGTGCGGGTGGTTCTTCAACGACCTGGCCGGGCTGGAGACGGTGCAGGTGCTGCGGTACGCAGCCCGGGTCATCGACCTGCTGGCCGAACTGGGGGAGGACACCCGGGAAGAGGCCTTCCTGGCGGTGCTGGGGAAGGCGGAGAGCAACGTGGCCGAGGAGGGCGCCGGGCGGGACGTCTGGCACAGCCGGGTCCTGCCGTCCCGGGTCGACGCCGACCGGGCGGTGGCCAACCTGGCCCTGGTGGACCTGCTCGAGGACCGGCCGCCGCGAGCCCGGGTGGGCGCCTTCTCGGTGGAGGTGATCGACCACCACCGGGCCGAGCGGGGCGGCCTGTCGCTCGCCTCGGGCCGGGTGGCCCTCGCCCACGTCCGCACCGGGCGGCGCACCGAGCACGCCTACGCCGCGCTCCACCTGGGCGGGCTGGAGGTGGTGGGGTGCACCCGGCGGGCCGACCGCACCGGTGACGCCGCCGCCCTCCGGTTCCTGCGGGGCTCGTTCGACCACGGCGCACCGGTCACCACCCTGTTGCGCCTGCTGAGCGAAGGCTTCGGCCCAGGGGAGTTCGACCTCAGCGCCGCCCTGCCCGACGCCGCCGAGCACATCGTGGAGGGGGCGGCCCGCACCCTGGCCGGCCGCTTCACGGCCGCCTACGAGCGCCTCTTCGACGACCACCGCAAGACCCTCGACGTGCTGTCGGCGGCGCGGTACCCGCTGCCCCCCGAGCTGCGGGCGCCGGCCGAGCTGGTCCTGGCCCGCCGGCTGGAGGCCGAGGTGATGGCCCAGCAGGGCTCGCTCGACCCGGCCGACTACCGGCGAGCCGTGGAGATGGCCCGCGACGCCCGGGCCCGGGGCTTCACCGTCGACGCCCCTCGGGCCCGCTCCCTGGTGGACCGGCTGCTGACGGCGTCCACCGAGCAGGCCACCCGGGCCCCGGCCCCCGACGCTGCCCGCGGCATGGAGGCGGCCCTGGCCGTGCTCCAGGTCGCCGCCGACCTCGGCCTCGGCGGGCCCTGGGAGCGCGCCCAGGAGCTGGTCCACGGCGCCGTCCGCAACGGGACGCCGCCCGGCGTCGACCTCGCCCCGCTGGCCAGCGCACTGGGGCTGGCCGTGGACGGGCCAGGGCCTATTTCGAGTAAATAGGGCCCGGATTCCGGGCCCTATTTACTCGGGAATGGGTGGGGGGAGGTAGGGTCCGGCGCCGTGGCGGGAGCAAAGGAAGGCGAAGCGGTCCGCTACCTGCGCGAGGACGTGCTGGCCCACGGGCCGGCCCACAAGGCGCGGGTCGAGGCCGCCCTCGGCAAGGCCGGGCTGAAGTCTCTCGACGACCTGGCAAAGGTGCCCCCCATCTCGCTGGCCGACGTGGCCGACCCCGCCTCGGTCGTGCTGCGGCCGCCGGCGCCCAAGGGGACCAGCTCCAAGGCGGAGCGGACCCGCCGGACGCTGGAGCTCTCCTACAAGCCGGTGCACTGGATCGTCCAGGACGGCGTGCCGCTCGGATCGTCGGAGATGGACCTGCGCCGGCTGGCCAACATCGGGGCCCGCTGGCTGGCCCGCTGCGGCGTGGTGTCCGACGACGTGGTGCTGGGGCTGCTGCCGGCCGGCCCCCGGCTGCCGTACTGGGAGCTGGTGCTCGGGACCCGGCAGCTGGCAGTGGCGTCCGTGCACCTCCCGCCGGTGCCGTCGGATGCCGACATGGCCCGCCTGCGCCCGTCGGTGGTGGTGGGGCGCCCGTCGGACCTGGTCCGCCTGCTCGACACCGCCGGCCGGGGCTCGGACAACACCGCATGGCGGGCCCGGGTACGGCTGGTGATCGTGGCCGGCGAGCCGCTGGAGGACGGGCTGCGCACCCGCCTCCAGTCGCGGCTGGAGGCGCCGGGGGCGGCGGTGGTCTCGGCCTGGGCGCCGTCGGGGGCGCGGGCCTTGTGGTGGGAGTGCCAGGGCGGCACCGGGATGCACACCTGGCCCGAGGCCGAGCTCGTCCAGGTGGTCGACCCGCTGTCGGGTACGCCGGTGCCGCCGGGGGCCGACGGCGAGGTGGTCTGGACCGCCGTGGGGTGGCACGGGTCGGTGCTGATGCGGCTCAGGACCGGCGTCTTCGCGGCGCTGGACCCGACCGCCTGCCCGTCGTGCGGCGAGCCCGGGCCGCGGCTCGACGTCATCCCCACCGCGCCGGGTTACCTGGAGGTGCTGGACCGCCACCGGGGCGTGGCCGGGTGGCAGGCCGAGCTGCGTACGGTGAACGGCCGGGAGGAGCTGCTGGTGTTCCTGGCGCTGTCTGGCCGGGCCGGCCTGGAGCGGCTTCTCGTCGACCTCGACGCCCACCTGTCGGCCACCCAGTACGTGGTGCTGGAGAAGGCCGACCTGGAGCGGCGCCTGGCCGCCCACGACGACCGCCGCCTGGTGGACCTCAGGGCCTGAGCCGAACAGGCCCGGTGGGGGTAGAGGTACACCGTGCCCCCCTCCGGGTCGTCCTCGTCATCCGGCCGGGGCCGGGCCCACGTGGGCTGCTCCGGCTGGGTCTACAAGGACTGGCGCGGCATCGTCTACCCCGAGGACATGCCGCAGCGGCGCTGGTTCGAGCACTACTCGTCGAGGTTCGACACGGTCGAGATCAACAACACCTTCTACCGCCTGCCCCCCGCCACCACCGTGGAGAAGTGGGCCGCCCAGGCGCCGCCGGGCTTCGTCTACTCGCTCAAGCTGGGCGCCTTCTGCTCCCACCGCATGAAGCTGCGCGACGCCGCCTCCTGGTTGCCCAACCACCTGGACCGGGCTGAGCGGCTGGGGAACGCCCTCGGCCCCACCTTGGTGCAGTTGCCGCCCGGCTGGCGGCGGGACGCGGGCCGCTTGGAGGAGTTCCTCGCTGTTGCCCCGTCCCACCTGCGCTGGGCGGTGGAGCTGCGCGAGCCGTCCTGGCTGCACGAGGAGGTCTACGACGTCCTGCGCCGCCACAACGCGGCCCTCTGCGTCCACGACATCCTCCCCGACCACCCGTGGCTGCGGACGGCGGACTGGACCTACGCCCGCTTCCACGGCCCCGACGCCGCCAACCGGAAGTACTGGGGCCGCTACGGCGAGGAAGGCCTGTCGCCCGCCGCCGATCGCCTGGCCGCCTGGCAGGGCGAGGGTTGCGACGTCTACGCCTACTTCAACAACGACCACGAGGGCAACGCCGTCCTGGATGCCACCTGGCTGCGCGACCGCCTCGGCTGACCGCTCCGATCTGAGCGGAGGGCGCAGGGGCCGGGCGTAGCCTGGAGGGACCGTGCCCGCCCCGCTCGCCTACCTCGACCACGCCGCCACCACGCCCCTCCGCCCGGAGGCGCTGGAGGCCATGCTGCCCTTCCTCACCGAGCACTTCGGCAACCCGTCGGGGTCGCACACCGTGTCCCGCACCGCCCGGCGCGCCGTGGACGAGGCCCGGGACACCGTGGCCGGCGGCCTCGGGTGCGAGCCCGGCGAGGTGGTGTTCACCGGGGGCGGCACCGAGGCCGACAACCTGGCCATCACCGGCGTGGTGGCCCGGCGGGGCGGCACCGCGGTGTGCAGCGCGGTGGAGCACCACGCCGTCCTCCACACGACGGCCGATCTCGAGGGCCGGATCGTCGCCGTGGACGGGTCGGGCGTGATCGACCTCGATGCCCTGGCCGCCGCCCTGGACCCCCGGGTGGCGGTGGTGTCGGTCATGCTGGCCAACAACGAGGTCGGCACCGTCCAGCCCCTGTCCGAGGTGGTGGAGGTCGTGCGCCGGCATGCGCCCGGCGCGGTGGTCCACACCGACGCCGTGCAGGCGTTCCCGTGGCTCGACGTGGCCACGCTGGCGGCCGGCGCCGACCTGGTGGCAGTGAGCGCCCACAAGTTCGGCGGGCCCAAGGGCGTGGGCGCCCTGGCGGTGCGCTCGGGCGTGCAGCTGCACCCGATCCTCCATGGGGGCGGGCAGGAGCGGGACCGGCGGAGCGGGACCCACAACGTGGCCGGTATCGTCGGCATGGCCGCCGCCATGCGGGCTACCGTCGAGGGCCGGGACGCCACCGTGGCGAGGGTCCGCACCCTGCGAGACCGGCTGGCCGACGGCCTGCTGTCGGCCCTGCCCGGCACGGTGGAGACCGGCACCCGGGGCGGCCGGGTGGCGGGTAGCTGCCACCTGCGCTTCCCCGGCGTGGAGAGCGAGGCCCTGCTGGTCCTCCTCGACGACGCCGGCGTGTGTGCCTCGGCGGGGTCGGCCTGCGCCAGCGGGGCCATGGAGCCGTCCCACGTGCTGGCCGCCATGGGCGTGCCCCGGGCCGAGGCCCTGGGGAGCCTGCGGCTGTCCCTCGGGGTCACCACCACCGCCGACGAGGTCGACGTGGCCCTCAAGACGGTGCCGGAGGCGGTCGCCCGCCTGCGCGGCGAGTAGTGCCCATGCGGGTGCTGGTCGCCATGTCCGGAGGCGTCGACTCCTCGGTGGCGGCCGCCGTCCTCCAGGGGCAGGGCCACCAGGTGGTGGGCGCCACCATGAAGCTGTGGGGCGGCGCCGGCGACTCGGGGTGCTGCTCGGTGGCCGATGTGGAGGACGCCCGCCGGGTGGCCCAGCAGCTGGGCGTGGTGCACCACGTGTTCAACTTCGCCGACGACTTCGACACCCACGTCGTCGAGCCGTTCGCGGCCGCCCATGCCGCGGGCCGGACGCCCAACCCGTGCGTGGAGTGCAACCGCCACCTCAAGTTCGACCGGTTCCTGGCCCGCGCCGCCCAGCTGGGCTTCGACGCGGTGGCCACCGGCCACCACGCCCGCGTCACGCCGCTCGAGGGCCGGTTCCGGCTGCGGCGGGGCGCCGACGCGGCCAAGGACCAGTCCTACGTGCTCGGCATGCTCGGACAGGCCCAGCTGGCCAGGGTCCTGCTGCCGGTGGGGGAGCTCACCAAGGCCGACGTGCGGGCACGGGCGGCGGCGCTGGGGTTGCGGACGGCGGCCAAGCCCGACAGCCAGGACGTGTGCTTCATTACCTCCACCGGTGGCCGGGAGGCCTTCCTCGGCCCCCGCATCCCGCTCCATCCCGGCCGCCTGGTGGACGCCCGCACCGGCGCCGAGGTGGGCACGGTGCCGGCCGTGGAGCTGGTCACCGTCGGCCAGCGGCGGGGCATGGGTGCCGCCGCCCCGGGCGGGGGCCGGCGCTACGCGGTGTCGGTCGACGTGGGTACGCGCACGGTCACGGTGGGCGGGGCCGAGGACGCCCTGGCTGCCGGCGTGCCCGTCGATCCTTCATCTGTCACCTGGGTGGACGAGCCGGTGCCGGCCGGCACCGAGGTGGAGGTCCAGGCCAGCGCACACGGCGCCGCCGCCCCCGCCACCTGGGCCGGCACCGGCCTCCACTGGGCCGCTCCCCAGCGCCGGGTCGCTCCCGGCCAGACGGTGGTGCTCTACGCCGGGGACCACGTCCTCGGCGCCGCCATCGCAGCCTGAACGCCACCAGCGGCGCGGGGCCGTTGCCACCCTTCCATCGAACCGCGGTCAGAAATCCCCCCGGGAGGGTGGTTTCTGCCCGCGGAACGGGACCGGGCCGGCGTCGTAGAGTCACCCGATGGCTCCCGGCGAGCGATGGCTGGTGGCGCCCGGCTCCAAGGTCGATCTGGGCGGCGTCGACACGGCCAGTACGGCGGGCTCCCCGGGCGGCGAGGCCAAGGTGGCGGGGGTGCTGCCCGGGCTCAGCGAGCGCATCGCCGAGCTCCAGGAGCGGCTGTGGGCGGAGCGGGAGCAGTCCCTGCTGGTGGTCCTCCAGGCCATCGACGCCGGCGGAAAGGACGGCACCATCGAGCACGTGTTCCGGGGCATGAACCCGGCCGGCGCTCGGGTGGTGTCCTTCCGGGCCCCGAGCGAGGAGGAGCTGTCCCACGACTTCTTGTGGCGGGCCCACCGCCACACACCGGCCAAGGGCGAGGTGGTCGTTTTCAACCGCTCGCACTACGAGGACGTGCTGGTGGTGCGGGTGCACCAGCTGGTGCCCGACAAGGTGTGGCGGGGCCGGTACGCGCCCATCAACCACTTCGAGGACAACCTGGCCGCGGCCCGGACCCGCATCGTCAAGCTGTTCCTGCACATCTCCAAGGAGGAGCAGGCCCGCCGCTTCCAGGCCCGCCTGGACGACCCCACCAAGCGGTGGAAGTTCCGCATCGCCGACCTGGACGAGCGGGACCGCTGGGACGACTACCAGGCCGCCTTCCAGGACGCCGTCAACCGCACGTCCACGAAGGCCGCGCCGTGGTACGTGATCCCCGCCGACCACAAGTGGTACCGGAACTGGGCCGTGAGCCGCATCGTGCTCGAGACGCTGGAGGACATGGGCCCGCAGTACCCGCCCGAGGAGGACCTGGCCGGGGTCGTCATCGCGTGAGGGCTTCGCCGGTCTTGGTGGCGCCGGTGCGCCCCGTCGCCGGGGTCTGCTTCTCGCGGGCTGGGCATCCGGGATCCGGATGCCCAGCCCGGAAGTTCGCCGGAGCCAGGGCGTCGGCGGCCTACCATCGAGGAGCTGCCCATCGAGGAGATCGTCCGCCGCATCTACGAGGGCGGCCGCCCCTGACGCGTCAGCTGGCCCGGAAGCCGCGCCGGGCCGCCTCCCGCAGCACCGCGCCGGGCCGGGTGGGGGTCACCAGCACGCTGGTGGGCGCCACGGGCTGGCCCATGCGCGCGCCGAACCTGGCCCGCACCATCGGGACCTCCTCGGTCAGCTCCAGCTTGAGGGCCAGGCCGGGTGCGGCCTGGGTGAGGTCGAGGGCGGCGGTGTCGGCCGGCGCCGGCCCGAAGGAGCGCACCACGGCCTTGCGGAACAGCACCGGGTCGGCCAGGGCCACGGGGTCGTGGATGACGACGCCGGCGGGGACGAAGACCAGCCACCGGCGCGACAGGCCGTGGACGGCCCGGGCCAGGATCACCGTGACGGGGCCGGACGCCACCAGGAGGAGGGCACCGACCACCCACTGCCGGGCGGCGAGGAGCAGTAGCGACGCGGTGGGCGGCACCACGGCCAGGCCCCACACCACGGCCAGGACGCCGAGCAGCAGCGGCGCCGGCACCCGCAGGGGGAAGCGCCGCTCGTTGGGGTAGGCCGGGCCGTTCACGAACAGCGCTCCCACCTCGGGCGAGAAGGCCAGGGCGGCGGCGAGGGCCGAGGCGGCCACCCCCAGCGGGGACCCGTGCCCTCCGGCGGCGGCCGTGATGGCCAGCAGCGGTGCGCCCGGTGCGGCCCCGCGCACCACGCTGAGGCTGATCGGGTGGGGGACCAGTGAGGCGGCCAGCGCCGCGCTCCACGCCGCCCACAGGCCGGCCGAGGCCACGACCTGCACGGGCCGGCTTCGCCCGTCGAGGGCGTGGGCCAGGGCCGGGCCCATTGTGAACGGGAGCACCGCCCATGCGGCCCGGAACGCCCATGGCACCACTCGCTGAGTGTCCAACCGGCCCAGCGGGCCGGCCCCTTCCGGAGGGGCCTGCCGGCTGCGCCGGTCGTCACCTGAGCGTCCCATGTTGGCGCCGAACTCTGGCAGAGCCCGCTGGTGGGCGACAATCTCCGGCATGAGCGACATTCGCCTGGTTGATCTCGACGTGTTCAAGCGCTACAGCCTCGCCATCCGCCAGGAGTCGGCACCGGTGGAGGAGGTCCTGGCCATCCTGGACGTCACCCGCCGGCAGGTGCTGGCCGCCAGCGGTCTCCCTGACGAGCCATGGGCCCCGGCCGCCGGGCCCCGAGAGGAGACCGGCGCCGGCTGGGGCGGTGACGTGGAGGAGTGGGCCCGGGAGGAGGATGAGGCAGAGGCCGCAGCCTGGGCCGGCCTGGATGACGTTGCCACGGGCGCCACCGTCACCGAGCCCCCGCCCGCCCCCTCCCCGGAGGCGGCCGCCGGTGGGCGCCGCGGTGGCCGGCGCCAAGGAATGGTGGCGCGACAACCCCATTCTTCCGCTGCTGGTGCGGGATTATTTCGCCCGCCGCGCCGAGCTTGGCGACGTCGCCGAGTTCGGCTCGGTGCTCGACGAGCCGTTTGCCGCGCCGCACGCGGTGGTGCGCGCCTTTCTCGAGCGCGTCGACCATCCGCTCGCCCGGGCGCTGGTGGCCGAGCTCGATGAGATCGTGCGCGGCAGCATCGAT
>JBOGHQ010000296.1:0-8239 GCA_050744785.1 Acidimicrobiales bacterium
AGGGGACGAGTGGGTCGCAAGGACCGGTGGCCAGGTGGTGAGCCGAGCTCCCAGGAAGGCCGATCTGGTGCGCCAGACGGCGTCCTCTCTCCGGACCAGTGGCGAGCCGACCTCAGTGCGGATCCACCGCCGCGACGGCCGGATCCAGGAGGAGCGCACCTACGGGCGCAACGCCGACCCCCGGCGCTCGCGCGGTTGACCTCCTACCCCAGCCGCTGACCGTACGGCGCAGGCCGTTCCCGTCCAGCAGGCCATCTGCGCCCGTCGGCTGATCGGCCGCCACGCGCGCCGAGAGGTCATGCCCTTCGCCCTGCGGAGCGCACGGGCAGGTCGACCGGCCCCACGTTCGAGCGCGGGAGGTCGGGTCTCCGCAGGTCCGGCCCCACCCGCCGTACCGCCGGTCCGCTGGGTCGGGCCGGCTCCGGGTGGCCGAGCAGGAAGCCCTGGGCCCCGTCGCAGCCCAGCCGGCGCAACTCGTGGAGCTGGCGATCGGTCTCCACGCCTTCGGCCACCGCCTCCAGCGAGAGGGCGTGGGCCAGGCTCAGGACGGCGTTGACGATGGCGTGGTCGTTGGGGTCGGTGCCCAGCCCGCTCACGAACGACCGGTCGATCTTCACCGCGTCGACGGGGAACTGCTTGAGGTAGCTGAGCGACGAGTAGCCGGTGCCGAAGTCGTCGATGGAGAGGCCGACGCCGAGCTGCTTGAGTGTGCGCAGGGTCTCCGCGGTGGCCTCGACCTCCTCCATCAGCACGCTCTCGGTGATCTCCAGGCACAGGGCATGCGGGGGCACGGCGGCCCGGGCCAGCTCCTCGGCCACGATCGAGACCAGGTCAGGGTCGGTGAACTGCCGGGCCGAGAGGTTCACGCCGACCCGCAGGCCCTCCAAGCACGGGCGGGCCGCCTGCCACCGCCCGAGCTGGGCGCAGGCCTCGGCCAGCACCCACCGTCCGATGTGGATGATGAGGTCGCTGTCCTCGGCCACCGCGATGAACTCGGCCGGCGGCACCAGTCCGACACCGGGGCGCTCCCACCGCACCAGTGCCTCGACGGCGAGGAGGCGGGCGTCCGAGCAGCGGACGATGGGCTGGTAGTGCAGGCGGAGCTGGCCGTCCTGGAGTGCCCGCCGCAGCGCCTGCTCGGTCTCCAGGCGGGCCAGAAGGCGGGCCCGGATGGCCGAGTCGAAGATCTCGATGCGGGCCCGGCCCCGCTCCTTGGCCCGGTACATGGCGACGTCGGCGTCGCGCAGCACGTCCTCGGCCCGGCCCCCGCCGGCCGCCGCCGCCACGCCGATGCTGGCCGTCATCACCGCGTCCCGGCCGTAGAGGGGGAGGGGGGCTTGGACGGCCGCCGTCACCCGCTCGGCGATGCGGAGCAGGTCGTCGGTGTCGACATCCTCGCAGACCACCACGAACTCGTCGCCGGCCAGCCGGCCCACCGTGTCGCCGGGGCGCACCGAGCCGAGCAGGCGCTCGCCGATGCGGATCAGCACCTCGTCGCCCACCGAGTGGCCCAGGGTGTCGTTGACGACCTTGAAGCGGTCGAGGTCGACGAACAGCACCCCTACCTGGCCCGGCCCCCGGTCCAGCCGGGCGATGGCGTGGTGCAGGCGGTCCAGCACCAGGGTCCGGTTGGGCAGGCCGGTGAGGCTGTCGTGGTTGGCCTGGTGGACGGCGTCGGCGAAGGCCTGGCGCAGGGCGTCGATGGCGCCGGCGTCGTTGAGGGCCATCGACGCGTGCTCGGCGAAGGCCAGCAGCATCTCCTGCTCCATGGCCTCGTAGCGCCGCGCCGGGTCGTACGACGCCACCACCAGGCTGCCGATGGCCTTGCCGTCCTGGAAGACGGGGGCGCCCATGGCGGCCCGGAGCCCGCCACTGACGACGGGCACGAGGGGGTTGTCAGAGCCGGCGTAGTCATGGGTGACCACGAGCCGCCCGGTGGTGACGGCGCGACCGCCGACCCCATGGTCGACGGGGGCCACCCGGAGGTCGTCGGCCATCTCGTCGCTGAGGCCGCGGAAGGCGACCAGCCGCGTTGTGGTGGGGTCCGCACGGTCCACCAGGCGGAGCCCGATGACGTCGTCGCCCAGCAGCTCCGACGCCCCCTCGGTGATGGCGTCCAGCACCTCCTCGATGGGCGCCCGGTGGGAGATGGAGCGCTGGATGCGGAACAGCCGCTCCAGCAGCGACTGCCGCTCCTGAAGCGAGCACAGCAGCTCGGCGTTCTCTTCCGCCTGGCGCTCCATCCGTTCGCGCGCGGCGCGCTCGGCGTCGAGGGTGCGCAGCATCTGGAGCGACAGGCTGAGGACCCGCGCCATGGCGCGCACCAGGGCCACTTCCACCGGCGAGAAGGACTCGCCGGAACGGGCCAGGACCAGTGACGTGACCCTCTCGTCCTCCACCGCCACCGACAGCACGCAGCAGTGCCCGGCGCCGGGGACGTCCATGGCGGTGAGGTGACCGGCTGCGGCCCGGCACAGCTCGTCCTCGGGCACGCGGCCCTTGGCGAAGCCCACCGCCGACACCACCTGGCCGCCCCGCACCAGGGCGCCCACCTCGGCTTCCACCGCCTCGGCGGCCCGCTCCACGGCCCCGGCCACCGCCGCCGGCTCGTGGTCGTACGAGGACACCGCGGCCAGCAACTCGGCGAGCTGCTGGCCGGACCAGTCCCCGTTGCCTCCCATCGGGCTAGCCGAGCGCCAGCACGACGAGTGTCTGGTTGTGGAAGCCGCTGATGCCGTGGGTGCGGGCGATCTCGCCGTAGGTGTAGAAGCCCGCCACCGGCGCCCCGCCCGCGTAGCCGGAGATGCGCTCCACCTCCCGCTCGATGCCCGGCTCGCCCAGCACCCCGCGGCGGGCGATGCAGTCGAAGGCCAGCAGCCCGAGGGGTGGGTGGTCGCCGAGCGCTCGCACCGCCTCGCCGCACGCCTCGTCGGTGGCGGCCAGCACCGAGTCGTCGTCGCCCTCCATGATCCAGGCATGGCCACCCTGGGGGACCTGGGCGATGCAGGCGATGGAGCGGTCCTCGAAGTCGGCCCCGGCCACGAAGCGCACCTCCTCGCCACTGCGCCGGCTGAGGCCGAGCGGGTGGGTGAGGGCGAAGGCGGTGAAGGCGGCCGGGTCCCGGCGGGCCTCCTCGGGGGCGCCCAGCCGGTCGAGGTAGACGTCGAGGGCGGGGGAGTCATCAAGCTGGTTGACCCGGTTGCCCCTGCTGGAGGTGACCAGCATGGGCTGGCCCACCCGGCGCCACCCGTGGCGCACCCCGATGCCGATGGGGGCGTCGGAGGCGATGGCAGCCGCCACCACGGCGTTGCTCAGAACCTCGGTGCCGTGCAGCTGGAAGGTACCCTTCATCCTGAGGCCGTCGCCGGCGCAGCCGCCCACGAGGGGGACTTCGGCCCCCACCGTCTGGTAGGCGCCCCGCACCACCTCTTGCTGGTCACCGGCCAGCCCGTCGGTGAGGAGGAGCAGCACCCGGTGCGGCCCTGCGCCCAGCTGTTCGACGCAGCCGGCCGCCTCGGCGCTGGCCTCGCGGAGCTGGCCGTCGCCGGCCAGGGCCGAGGCGGTGGCTACCGTGAAGCCGGGCCCGCCCAGGGCCATGACCACCACGCTGGCGTCGCCGGGCCCGGTCGAGGAGATCTCCCCGGCCGTGGAGCAGCCGACCACGGGCGTCCCGCCCCCCACCTCGTTGACGCCGGCCAGCAGGGCGGGCAGGTCGTAGGCCTCGCTGCAGAACACCACGAGGAGCCGGGGGTCCTCACCGGTGACGGCCTGGCCCGCCGACACCGCGCCGGCCGTTCGTGCGTCGGGATCGTCGCTGTGGCCTACTGCCATCCAGCGGGTCCGGATGGTCGTCGCTGCTTGCCCGCGCTCCATCGCTCCCTCCCTCGCGAAACCGCACGCCGCCACTGGCGGCACTGGTTCCATCGGCGGATCTGGGTCAGGGGTTGAGCGTCGGCGCGAAGCGGGCGATTCCTCCGGTTCCCGCAGGTGTGGCCCGGCCTCAGCGGTGCAGCACCAAGAGTTTCTTGCCTCGGCGTCCACGGCCCGGCGGGCCCGCTCGAGGAGGGCCCGGTTGCGGCACCGGGGCGGTGAGGACGGTGCCCTCGGGCGTCACCGGCCCGGGACGGAGGTGATCAGTTGGGCTCGCCCAGCCAGCGGGGGGCCGCCTCGAGCAGGTGCTGGCTCACGGCCAGGCAACGGTCGAGGGTGTCGCACAGCAGCTCGTCGCCGGCCAGGATGCGGGCCAGCGAGACCTTCTGGCGGGCGATGATCGTGAGGCTGCGCTCCGGTGCGTCGGTGGCCGAGGGGAACGAGTCGATGGCCGACACCTCGAGGGGAAGGTCGACTCCCGCCACGCCGGCCAGGTCGAGGTGGAGCTGGAGCAGGTCCGGTCCCGACGGCAGGGGCGGCAGGGCCCAGGTGAAGGTGATGGGGAAGTGGAAGTCGTCGGGCGGCTCGGCCTCGTCCGGCAGGTCGACCACCAGGTCCTCGAACGACAGCAGCACCCGGGGGTCCACCTCCAGGGCGAGGTGGAGGTCGACCGGCACGCCGCAGCCCTCCTCGGGGTGCAGGTCCACCTCCCAGGCCTGGCGCAGCGAGTAGCTCTCCACGAAGTGCCGCTCGTCGTGCACGTGGAAGCCGTGGTCGACGGCATGGCCCTTCAGGTCGGCGACGAACCCGGCGACATCGATGACAGCCACGGGCCAAGCCTACGGCCGGGCAGTGACAGCTCAGGTGGGGCGACCGGCGAGGGGTAGGTTCCGGCCGTGGACGACGACGCCCTCCTCGCCGTGCTCCACGAGGCCTCCGACGCCGTGACGGCGGTGCTGGCCGCCCTGGAGGACTGGGGGCCGGCCGGGACGCGGCCCGGGCAGTACCACAGCGACCTGGCCGCCGACGCCGCCGCCCTGAAGGTCCTCACCTCGGCGGGGCTCGGCGTGGTGAGCGAGGAGAGCGGCGGGCACGGCGGCGACCTGCCCTTGGTGGCCGTGCTCGATCCGGTGGACGGCTCCACCAACGCCTCCCGACGCATCCCGTGGTACGCCACCAGCATCTGCGTGCTGGACGACGTGGGCCCCCGCGCCGCGGTGGTGGTGAACCAGGCCAGCGGTGCCTGTTACGAGGCGACCCGTGGCGGGGGCGCCCGCCGCGACGGGCGGGCGATCCGCCCCTCGTCGTGCGCGGCCCTCCGCAGCGCCCTGGTGGGGCTGACCGGCCTGCCCCCCCGCCACCTCGGGTGGCGCCAGTACCGCACCCTCGGCGCCGCCGCCCTCGATCTGTGCGCGGTGGCCGATGGCACCCTGGACGGCTACGTCGACTGCGTCGCCGATGCCCACGGCCCCTGGGATTACCTGGGCGGTTTGCTGGTCTGCCAGGAGGCGGGCGCGGTGGTGGTCGACGCCGGGGGCCGGTCGCTGGTGACAGCCGGCCACGGCGACCGCCGCACACCTGTGGCGGCCGCCACGCCGGGACTCCTGGCCGAGCTCACCGCGGCCCGGGCCACGTTCCAGTAGGTGCGCAGAAAACCTGTTGACGCCGCTCTGTCGGCGTGATCCGATAGCGGTACGTTGGGCCGCGGCCCGGCATCAGTCCGACACCGGAGCAGTACCAGGAGCGATGTACGTGAACAGCCAAGGCACCAGCTGGCAGGCGATGGGCACGCAGCGAACCGGCGCGCTCAAGTGCTTCCGCCACGCCACGCCTCCCGCCGCCGTTCACGCATACGGCCTGGTGATGGTGTGGCGGGGTGCGCCGTCCACCAGCATCGACAACGGGCGGCCATGGGGCCTCGGAGGTGACCAGTCTGGCTAGACCAGACCCCACCAGGAGGAAGGCCCCAAGGCCGCCGGGATTTCCCGGCGGCCTTTCTGATTCTTCCGGACCGGACCGATGAGGAGACCTCACGAGGGGAGAGGGCGAGATGTTCGCCGAGTGGATTGCAAAGGAGATCGAGGAGGCGGACGAGGCGGCGACCGACTGGTCGCTGGCCAAGTGCCGTGACGGCGCGGCCACCATGGTCGAGCTGTTCTTCTCGGAGCAGCTCGAAGACATCGCGCGGGCCAAGGCCATCTGCGCGACCTGCGTGGTGCGTGAGCCGTGCCTGGCCGGCGCCGTCGAGCGGCGCGAGCCGTGGGGGGTGTGGGGCGGCCAGCTGTTCCTGAACGGCAAGATCCTCGCTTTCAAGCGGAAGCGGGGTCGGCCGCCCAAGAACGCACCGGCTCAGCTCACGGCGTGAGCCTCCACACCGGGCCGGTAGCTCCCCCTGCCGGGCCCGGCCGCGCCCGGCCCCCCCGATCTCTCGGCCTTCTCCACCAGGGCCCGGAGGGCGGGGGGCCGGGCCGGGTGGCGCAGGCGGGTGAGCGCCTTCGCCTCGATCTGGCGGATGCGCTCCCGGGTGAGCCGGAAGTCCCGGCCCACCTGCTCCAGGGTCTGGGGCGTGACGCCGCCCAGCCCGAAGCGGAGGGTGAGGATCCGCTGCTCCCGGTCCGACAGCGTCGCCACGGCGGCCCGCACCGCGTCGCTGCGCAAGGCGGCGTCGGCCCGCTCGAAGGGGACCTCCGCGTCCCGATCCTCGATGAGATCAGCCAGCTCGGCCTCGTCCTCACCGACCGGCAGCTGGAGGGAGATGGAGTCGGGCAGCAGCCGGAGGGCGTCGTTCACCGTGTCCACGGGCAGCCCGCAGTCCTCTGACAGCTCCTCGAGGGTGGCCTCCCGGCCGAGGCCGTGCCGGAGCCAGCTGGCCGAGCGGTTGATGCGCCGCACGTTGTCGAGCATGTGCATCGGAACCCGGATGGTGCGGGCCTTGTCGGCGATGGCCCGGTGGATCGACTGCCGCACCCACCAGGTGGCATAGGTCGAGAACTTGCAGCCCCGGGCCGGCTCGAACCGCTCGACGGCCCTGATGAGCCCCAGGTTGCCCTCCTGGATGAGGTCGAGCAGGGGCAGGCCGGCACTCTGGTACCGCTTGGCGATCGACACCACCAGCCGGAGGTTGGCCTGGATGAACCGGCGTTTGGCCTCGTTGCCTGTGGCGACCAGCTCCTCGAGGTGGCGCCGGCCCGCCGCTCCCCTTGAGGCCCGTCTCCCCGTTCCGGCCCGCTCGGCCAGGGTGGCCGCCGCCTGCTGGCCCCGCGCCATGAGCTGGGCCAGCTCGACCTCCTCGGCCGCGGTGAGCAGCGGATGGGTCCCGATCTCGGTGAGGTACTGGCGGATCAGCTCGCCGGCACCGTCGCTGTCGCCCTGCCCTGCCATCAGCGCGCTCTCCCGTGGCCTCGCCGCCTAACCTGGCGTGGTGCCCGAGGGTACCGTCCGGCGGCGCGCGATCCTGGTATCCGCCTGCCTGCTCGGTCTGCGCTGCAACCACGCCGGTGGCTCCAGCCCCTCCGCCGCAGCGGCCCGCCTGGCCGCGGACTACGACCTGGTGCCGGTGTGCCCCGAGGTGGCGGGCGGCCTCCCCACCCCCCGACCAGCAGTCGAACTCCAACCCGACGGCACCGTGCGAACCGCGGAGGGCGACGACGTGACCCCTTTCTACCGCCGAGGCGCCGACATGGCGGTGGCGGCGGCCCGCGCCGCCGGCGCCACGGCGGCGGTGCTCAAGGCCCGTTCCCCCTCGTGCGGTGCCGACCAGGTCTACGACGGCACCTTCACCCGCGCCCGCAGACCGGGCCCGGGCGTCACGGCCCGGGCCCTCCGTGCCGCAGGCATCGACGTCCGCTCGGACGAGGACCTCGACGCCCACCGGCTCGAGGAGCCCGTGCCGCCGCCACCTCCCGCCTCTGCGAACATGGGCGAACCGGGCGCTTAGCTCAGCTGGCGAGAGCACTTCCCTTACAAGGAAGGGGTCGGGGGTTCGAGTCCCTCAGCGCCCACCGCAAAGGTGCTGGTCAGAGAGCACTTCCAGTCGGAGACATCTGCCCCATCCACCAGACGTAGCCAGTTTGAACGTAAGCCTCTGGGTTGATGGCTACGTCCAGGAGGGCCGAGCGTGCGGTGGAGCGAGTCGGCCCAGCGCTGGATGGCGTGGGTGCGGTTCCCCGACGGCTCACGTCGCAAGGTGGAGCGGGTGCAGCGGGCCGACGCCGAGCGCTACCTCGACGAGCTCCTCGCGCTCCGGGCCGAGCACTCGGCGCCCGAGCACCGTCCCCGGCGCCAGGTCAGCTTTGCCGAGGTCCTCGATGCCTGGTTCGAGGCAGGCTGTCCCAACGCCACGCCCACCAGCCGGTCCCGCCGCGTCCGG
>JBOGHQ010000297.1:0-3007 GCA_050744785.1 Acidimicrobiales bacterium
GCGCGCCCGGTGGCCGCCCCGGCCGCCGACCGCAGCGAGGCCACCGCCACGCTGCTCGCGGACGGCACGGTGCTGGCCGCCGGCGGCGCGCCCGAGGTGGGGCCGGCCGAGGTGTTCGACCCGGGCGCGGGCACCTGGTCGCCGACCGGCCCCATGGTGCAGGCCCGCGTGGGCCACACCGCCACCGCCCTGCCCGACGGGCGGGTGCTCGTGGCCGGTGGGGTGGTCGCCGGCGAGTCCACCACCGCGGCCGAGATCTACGACCCGGCCAACCGGACGTGGGCCGCCCTTCCCCCCATGGCCCAGCCCCGCTCGTTCCACACCGCCACCCTGTTGCGCGACGGCCGGCTGCTGGTGGCCGGCGGCCAGGCCGGCGGCCACGGCCCGTTCTGGCGGGAGGCCGAGGTGTTCGACCCGGCTACCGCTACCGGCGCCTGGGGACCGGCCGGCGTGATCGAGCAGGGCCGCTCCTTCCACGCCGCAGCCCTGCTCACCGACGGCCGGGTGCTGGTCACCGGTGGCCAGGGCGACCCGCATGGCACCAGCCTGCGCGACGGCGCCGCCTACGACCCGGCCGCCAACGCCTGGTCTGTGGTACCCCAGCTCATGGCGGTGGGCCGATCCGGCCACAGCGCCACGCTGCTCCGCGACGGCACCGTGCTCCTGGCCGGCGGGACGCCCCAGCGCCAGGGGGACAACGACGGCGACCAGATCCAGGCCTCGGCCGAGGTCTTCGACCCCGTCGACGAGTCGTTCCGGCCGGCGCCGGCGATGGCGTCGGCCAGGGCCTTCCACGCCGCGCTGGCCCTGCCCAGCGGGCGGGTGCTGGTGGTGGGTGGCCAGAGCGCGGGCAAGGGCGGGGTTGTGGCCGCCACCCGGGCCGAGCTGTTCGACGGCGCCACCCACCGTTGGGTGCCAGCCGGGACCGTCGCGTCCACCGAGGGTCCGGGACGCCTCAGCGCGGTGCTGCTGGCCGGCCCGGGGTGCGGACGCGCCTGCGGGAGCGTGCTGGTGGTCGACGCCGAGGCCCAGCTGCTGGCCTCGTCTTACGGCGACCTGGCCACCGACGACGGGGCCGGCGGTTCCGGTCACGGCGTGTGGTACCAGTTCGCCCTGGGGGCGGTGCTGGGCGTGGGGGCAGTGGCCGCCGCCGTCCGGTTCCGGCCCCGGCGCCGATCCGGGGTGGCCCGGGGGTGAGCGTGGCACGGGGGGGACCGGCGGGACCGAGGCGACGGGGCCGAGCCGCGCCCGCCCTGGTGGCCCTGGCCTTGGCCGTCGCCACCGTGGTGGCCGTGGCTCCCTCCCTGGCCGCGGCGCCGAACACCTGGGAGCGCACCGACGACCTGATCACCTCCCACCAGCGCGCCGCGGTCACCCTGGCCGGCCCCCGCTGCGGCGCCAACTGCGGCAAGGTCCTGATGGCCGCCTACAAGTACGGGGGAGGCGAGCCCAGCACGGCGGCCGAGCTCTACGACCCCTCGACCGACACGTGGGCCTCGACGGCGCCGATGCAGCGCGGCGGCACCGACATCACCCTCACCGTCCTCGTCGGGACCAAGTGCGGGGCCAACTGCGGCAAGGTCCTCGCCGTCGGCTACGTCTACTCCCCCGGGACGCTCATCGACGTCCCGACGGCCGAGCTGTTCGACCCGACCCCCGGGGCCGAGTCGTGGGCCCTGGCCGGCCGGCCCCCCTCCTTTCCCGCCAATGGCTCCACGGTCGGCCACACGGCGACGGCGCTCCTCGACGGCGACGTGCTCGTGGTGGACTCGCAGAGGGGCGCCAACGTCTTCGACTCGGCGACGGGGTCCTGGAGGCTCGCGCCGCGGACGCTGGGGCAGCACGAGATCGGGTTCAACGCCACCCTCATCACCGGCAACGGATGCGCGGCGTACTGCGGGGACGTCCTGGTGACCGGGGGGGGAAGCGGCTTGGACGGGGGGACCAACGTGCAATCCGAGGCCTTCGACCCGGGTACCGGCACCTGGGCGCCCACCGCGCCCCTCACCACGCCCCGGGCCGCCTCCACCGCCACCCTCCTGCCGAACGGCCAGGTGCTGCTGGCCGGCGGGTACGCCCTCCAGAACACGGCGCAGCAGGTGCCGTCCGTGCTCACCGACGTGTTCGACCCCCCCACCGGCCAGTGGGCTCCCGGGCCGCCGATGAACCAGCCCCGCGCCGGCCACACCGCCACCCTCACGTCCTGCGGGTTGGTGGTGGCTGGCGGGTACGGACGCATCGAGGCGGGCCGGCTCCTACTGAGCAATCCCCCCGAGATCTACGTGCTCAACCGTGGGTGGGTGGCCACCGGCCTGCTGGCCCAGCCCCGTGTCGAGCACGGGGCCGCGCTGCTGGACGACGGGAGCGTGCTGGTCGCGGGTGGGCAGGGCGAGGACCCGACGCAGGTCTACGACCACGCCGTCGTGGTCAACTCCACCGAGCGCTACACACCCATCCCCTGCACGGTGGTGCCGGACCCAACGCCGATCACCGTCCCCCCTGTCACCGTCCCCCCCACCACGGTGCCGCCGGTCCTGCCGGGCCCGCGGCCGACCGTTCCGCCCGGCGCGCCGCCGCCGCCCGACGCCCCGGTCGTCACCGCCGTCGACCCGGGCTCGGGCCCGGTTGCGGGCGGCACTAGGGTGGCCGTCTCCGGCATCCGCCTGGCCGGCGCCGGCGCGGTCAGCTTCGGCAGCGCCGACGTCACCGCCCACCCCTGCCCGCCCGGCGGTCCCCAAGCGGGTGCGCCCTGCTTCACCGAGGAGTCCTCCACCCGGCTCGTCGCCTACAGCCCGCCCCGGGCCCGCCCCGGCGCCGTGCACGTGAGGGTCATCACCGACGCCGGCACCTCGGCCGAGTCCGGTGCCGACGTGTTCGAGTACACCGACACCCCGCCTGCCCCCACCGGCTCCCAGGCCTTCAGTGCCCCCGGGCTGGCCGCCCCGCCGGGAGGCAGCACGGTGATCCCCGCTCCACCCGGCGGCTCCCCGGCCCTGAGCCCCTCGCC
>JBOGHQ010000298.1:0-1965 GCA_050744785.1 Acidimicrobiales bacterium
GTCTACAAGTCCGTCCTGGTCACCCAGCTGGTCAACAAGGTGCTGAGCCAGGGCAAGCGCACCCTCGCCGAGCGCACCGTCTACGACGCCCTCGACGTGGTGAAGGAGAAGACGGGCACCGAGCCCATCGCCACGCTCAAGCGGGCCATGGACAACACCAAGCCCGCCCTCGAGACCCGCAGCCGCCGCGTCGGCGGCGCCACCTACCAGGTGCCGGTGGAGGTGCGCCCCCGGCGCTCCACCACGCTGTCGATCCGCTGGCTGGTGGGTTACTCCCGCCAGCGGCGGGAGAAGACCATGGCCCTCCGGCTGGCCAACGAGCTGCTCGACGCATCCAACGGCATCGGATCCGCCGTCAAGCGCAGGGAGGACCTGCACAAGATGGCCGAGTCCAACAAGGCCTTCGCCCACTACCGCTGGTGAGGCGTCGCCCGTCGGGGTCGGTCCCTGCGGGCGAGCAGCACCGGTCACCCGGCCCACCGGAACGTCCGGCCCGGCCGGCCGAACCGTCACTCTGAGGAAAGTCCCAATGGCACCACTGATCCGCGAGTTCCCCCTGGCCAGGACCCGCAACATCGGGATCATGGCCCACATCGACGCGGGCAAGACCACCACGACGGAGCGGATCCTCTACTACACGGGCCGGAACTACAAGATGGGCGAGGTCCACGAGGGCGCCGCCACCATGGACTGGATGATCCAGGAGCAGGAGCGGGGCATCACCATCACCTCGGCCGCCACCACCTGCAAGTGGAAGGACCACTGGATCAACATCATCGACACACCGGGCCACGTGGACTTCACCGTCGAGGTGGAGCGCTCCCTGCGGGTGCTGGACGGCGCGGTGGCGGTGTTCGACGCCGTGGCCGGCGTGGAGCCGCAGACCGAGACGGTGTGGCGGCAGGCCAACAAGTACGGCGTGCCCCGGATCTGCTTCGTCAACAAGATGGACCGCATCGGCGCCGACTTCGGCCGGGCCGTGGCCATGATCCGGGACCGGCTCGACGCCACCCCGGCCGTGGTCCAGTACCCCATTGGCGCCGAGGGTCACTTCAAGGGCATGGTCGATCTCATCGGCCTGAAGGCCCTCACGTGGGACGAGACATCCGAGCACGGCGAGGCCTGGTCGGTGGACGACATCCCCGAGAGCCTGCTGGCCGAGGCCGAGGCGGCCCGCCAGGAGCTGCTGGACGTCCTGTCCACCTTCGACGACGCCGTCATGGAGAAGTACGTCGGGGACGAGGAGATCACCGCCGACGACCTGCGTCGGGCCCTGCGCCACGGCACCATCTCCAACCAGATCGTGCCCGTGCTGTGCGGGTCGGCGTTCAAGAACAAGGGCGTGCAGCCCATGCTCGACGCCGTGGTGGACTTCCTCCCGAGCCCGCTCGACCTGCCGCCCGTGGCCGGGATGGACGTCAAGGGCATCGAGGAGCTGGAGCGAAAGGCCGACGACAACGAGCCGTTCTCGGCACTGGCCTTCAAGATCATGAGCGACCCCCACGTCGGCAAGCTCACCTACTTCCGGGTGTACAGCGGCACCCTCGCCAAGGGCGGCGCGGTCGTGAACTCCAGCAAGGACCGCAAGGAGCGCGTCGGCCGCCTCCTCCAGATGCACGCCAACCACCGCGAGGACAAGGACGCGGTGTTCGCCGGCGACATCGTGGCCGCGGTGGGCCTCAAGCAGACCACCACGGGCGACACGCTGTGCGACCCCAACGCCCCCATCGTGCTCGAGTCGCTGGAGTTCCCCGAGCCGGTCATCCACGTGGCCGTGGAGCCCAAGACCAAAGACGCCCAGGACAAGCTGTCGAAGGCGCTGCAGGCGCTCTCCGAGGAGGACCCCACCTTCCAGGTCCACTCGGACGAGGAGACGGGACAGACCGTCATCGGCGGCATGGGCGAGCTGCACCTCGAGGTCCTGGTGGACCGCATGCTGCGGGAGTTCAAGGTCGACGCCAACGT
>JBOGHQ010000299.1:0-8187 GCA_050744785.1 Acidimicrobiales bacterium
GCAAGACGCTGCTGGCTCGGGCCGTGGCCGGCGAGGCGGGGGTGCCCTTCCTCTCCGTCACCGGCTCGGACTTCATGGAGATGTTCGTCGGCGTGGGCGCGTCTCGCGTGCGCGACCTGTTCCAGACAGCCCGCAAGCAGGCGCCGGCCATCATCTTCGTGGACGAGGTCGATTCCATCGGCCGCAAGCGGGGCGCCGGCCTGGGCGGCGGCCACGACGAGCGGGAGCAGACCCTCAACCAGATGCTCTCCGAGATGGACGGCTTCGAGACCACCGAGGGCATCGTGATGATGGCGGCCACCAACCGCCCCGACATCCTCGACACGGCCCTGCTGCGGCCCGGGCGCTTCGACCGACAGATCGTCGTCCCCCTCCCCGACCTGGAGGAGCGCCTCCCCATCCTCCAGGTGCACTGCAAGGACAAGCGCATCGCCCCCGACGTCGACCTCACCGTGGTGGCGCGGGGGACGCCCGGCATGAGCGGCGCCGACCTGGCCAACCTGGTGAACGAGGCCGCCCTCCACGCCGTGCGCCGCAACGCCGAGGCCGTGCAGATGGAGGACTTCGAGGCGGCCCGCGACCGGGTGATCATGGGGCAGCGCCGGGAGTCGCTGGCCCTGTCGGACGAGGAGAAGGAGCGGGTGGCCTACCACGAGGGCGGCCACGCCGTGCTGGCCTACGTGCTGGCCCACGCCGACCCCGTGCACAAGGTGACGATCCTGCCCACCGGCATGGCCCTGGGCGTCACCCAGCAGCTCCCCATGGAGGAGCGCCACATCTACCCCCGCAACTACATCGAGGACACCCTGGCCGTGCGCATGGGCGGCCGGGTGGCCGAGATGCTGGTGTACGACGACCTGTCCACCGGCGCCAACAACGACCTGGTGGGCAACACCGAGCTGGCCCGCAAGATGGTGCGGGAGTGGGGCATGAGCGAGCGGGTGGGGCCCATGGCGTGGGGCTCCCAGGGCATGGTGTTCCTGGGCGAGGACCTCATGCACACGCGGGACTACAGCGACGAGACCTCCCGGGTGATCGACGAGGAGGTGGAGCGGATCCTGCGGGCCCAGGAGGACCGGGCCACCGCCGAGCTGTCCAAGCACCGGGGCGGCCTCGACGCGGTGGCCGCCGCCCTGCTGGAGAACGAGACGATCGACGGCATGGAGGTCAAGCGGCTGGTCGACGTGGCCGCCGGCCGGGAGGTGCACATCTACCCGGAGCAGCAGACCGTCCCGCAGTTCGCCGAGCCCCGGCCCGACGGCCGCGCCGATCCCGACGCCACGCCGGCCCGCCCGCCGGCGCCCCGCGCCGCCGACCACGAGGGGCCCGACGAGCGGGTGGACGACACCACCCAGGTCCTCGAGCGGGAGCGCTGAGCTACCGGCGCCGGCCGGCCATGAGGCCGACCCGGTAGCCCACCCACCCGCTGACGGCGGCCACCGCCACCAGCTGGAGCAGCTTGAACACGGCCCAGGCGGCCGCCACCACCTGGGACACCACCACCACGGCCAGCAGCAGCCCCACGCCCCCCACCACCAGCCCCGTGGCTCCTGATGGCAGCGCCGGACGGCGGCGCTCGGCCCGGCGGGCCGGCGGGGCGGCAGCCGGGCCGGTGCCGAGGACCCGGCAGATCTCGCAGGTGCCGGGGGCCAGGCCGTGGGTGCAGGTCGCCGGCGCCACGCTCCCTTCCAACTGGAGTAAATAGGGTCCGGATTCCGGAACCTATTTACTCCAGTTCGGCGGGGGGCGCTCCGTCAGCCGTGCGGCCCAAGCCGGGCTCGGGGCTGGCGCCGGGATGGCGAGCCTCGGCCAGGGCGGCCCACAGGTCGGTGGCGGTGGCCGGCCCCACGAAGGAGGCCCGGACCACCCCCTCGGCGTCGGCCATGACGGTGGTGGGCACCACGTCGACGGCGTAGCGGTCATGGAGGTCCTTGTGCTCCTGCCAGGCCACCTCTTGGAAGGCCACCTCGGGGCTGGCCAGGACGGCTGCCTTGGCGGTGGCGTCCTTGCAGGTGTCGCAGGTGGCCGACGTGAACACCACCACCAGCCAGGGGACTTCGCCGCCGTCGAAGTCGGCCCGGTCCAGCTGGCTCGGGGCCGACCAGCGGGGCTGGGTGGGCGCGGCGGGCCGGCGCCGGTCCAGCAACCGGGACACCACCACGGCCGCCGCCACCAGGAGGGCGGCGATGAGCAGGCGCTCCACGGCGTCGCTACTCGAGCGGGATGCCCGCCGCCGACCACACGACGAAGGGGCTGGCCTGGTAGAGCACCCGCTCGGCCACCACGGGGGCGCTGGAGGTGAGCACCAGCGCCATGGGATTGCGCGCCACGTGGTCGCGGACGCGCACCGCGGCGCGCCGGCCGGCGCCCACCTTCACCTCCCGGAAGTCGTCAGTGGCGGCGGCGCCGCCGGCGCCGGCCAGCCCCTCCAGTGAGAGGGTGGCGTCCGTCGAACCCGGGTTCGACACCACCACGTACTCGTCGGTGGTCTCGCTGGCGCCCCCGGCCGGGAAGGCCCACCGGGTGGCCGCTCGGCGCGCGCCCAGGGTGTCGGTACGGCCCACCAGCGGGGACGGGGGCCCGTAGGAGAGGGACCGAGCCACCACCACCCGGACACCGTCGAGGGACTGGACGGTGGTGGAGCGGCCCACGCCCCGCGGCACGCCCACCTCCTCGTTGAGCACCACGTCGATGCGGCTCTGGGCCGGCACGGTGCGTTCGAAGTCCTCGGCCACCCCCTCGTCGAGGATGGTGCGGAACAGCACGGCGGCCTCGGTGCGGTTGGGGTTGTACACGGCGTAGTGCTCCCCCACCCCGTCGGCCAGCATGCCGGAGGCGAAGTGCCAGTCGGCGCCCAGGGACGGGGCGCCCAGGGCGGTGGAGACGCCGGCCTTGCCGGCCACGGTGCGGACCTGGGTCTGGGCCGCCACCACCCGGCCGGTGCGGACCAGGACCGACGTGGCGATGGACTCGCGCCGGCGGACGTGCTCGCCGATGTTCTTCACCACCAGGGCCCGGCCCGGCACGACCACGGGCCGGAACGCGGCCGGCGCGGCCCGGCCCTGGTCGGTGCTGAAGGAGAGGTCGACGATGGCGTCCTCGGGGAAGGGGTTGAAGAGGGCCAGCAGCAAGGTGGCGTCCTTGGCCGTCGACCCGTCGGCGAAGTACCAGCGCTCCGAGGCGCGCGAGGAGCAGGGTGTGGCCTCCGACTCCGAGGCCGTGCCCATCACCAGCTCCACCGCGACCTGGCCGGCGTCGAGGTCGACGAGGGCGGCGGCGTACTGCCCCGCACCCACCGAATCGACGGTCACGTCGAGCGACGAGCGGGCCGGCACCTCCACGGCCTGGCGGCGGGGCTCCCCCGAGGTGGGCACCACGGTGAGGGTCCCGGTGGCGGGCCGGTCGGTGGGGTTGGCCATCACCACCACGCCGGCGGCGGGGCTGTTGGGGTCGGCGTTGGGGCCCACGCAGAACCACGAGGACGACAGCGCGTCGGCAGGGGCGGCCGAGGGCATGAGGGCCCGCCGGGCGGCGGCCGCGGTCAGCCCCGCCGAGGGCCGGTCGACGCGGTCGGCCACGGCGCCGCCGGCCAGCAGGGCCGCCACCGCGCCGAGCACGAAGGCCCGCCGCGTCACTGGCGCACCATCGCGTCGCGATGTTGCACCAGCGAGTTGCTGATGGACCGTCCTCCCGGGCCGGTCACTGGCGCACCTCCGCCCGGCGCCGGCGACGACCGACGAGGAGGGCCCGCATGGCCAGCACCCACAGGGCGGCCTGGCCGGCGATGGCGGCGTAGCGCAGCGGGGAGGTGCGGTAGCGGAGGGTGGCGTCGCCGCCGGCCGGGGTGGTGAAGGCGTTGGCCCACCCGAACGCCTCCTCGCGGTCGGCCCCCGAGCCCTCCACCCGCAGCTTCCAGCGGGGCGAGGAACCCTCGGCCAACAGCACCCGGTCGCCGTCGTTCAACGGCCCGGTGAACCGGGTGGGCGAGCCCTCCTCGGGCAGCACAGGGGCCGAGCCAGCCAGCTCGACGTGCTGGAGCTCGGCCATGGTGGCGGCGTCGACGGGCTGCTCGGGGGCCAGCCGGGCCCGGCCCGGGGCCCATGCCGCGTTCTCGTAGACGAGCACGGCGTCGTCGCCCTGCAGCTTCTTGAGGTCCACCTGGGCGTCGAGGGCGGCGCTGAGGCCTCCGGGCGGGGGCCGCATCGGCGACCCGGAGCGCGACGGCGCCGCCGAAAGGGGGACCACCACGTAGCGGATGGCAGCGGGGGCCAGGAGGTGGCCGAGGGCCGTGGTGCCGCTGCGGCGGGCCACCTGGACGGCGTCGGCCAGTCGCTCGGCGTCCCGGGGGTCGCCCCCCGGCCACAGCCCCGTGGCGTCGGGTGTGCCGTCCCGGGAGGTGCCGTAGGCGATCCCGTCGGTGAGCCGCCACCCGGTGAGGGGGAGGACCTCGGGGTCGCCCAGCCACAGGACCCGGAAGGCCCCTTGCTCGCGCTGCTCGTCCATCCAGGACAGGAGGCCGGCCAGGTCCTGGCGGGGGATGTCCCACCGCCCGCCCACGGCGGCGGCGGCCACGGGCAGGGCGCCCAGCAGGGCGACGACGAGCATGGCGGTGGGCGCCACCTGCCGCCAGCCGAAGCGGTAGGCGGGCACGTCCAACTCGAACACCAACACGGCCAGGGCCACCAACAGGGCCACGGCCACGGCGGCGGGGGCCAGCAGCACCTCGGCCGCCGGCGCCCCGATCTGCAGCCAGCCCCGGCCGCCGGCCCACGCCGCCCCCCAGCAGGTGAGGGCCAGGGCCCACAGGCGGGCGGCCAGGACCAGGCGCTCGGACCGCCCCACCAGCAGGGGCAGGGCGGCGGCCCCCAGGAACACCCAGCCGATGGGCGGCCCGCCCAGGGGGCCGGTCTGGAAGCGGAGCAGCTCGCCCAGGCTGGGCGCCAGCGCGCCCCAGGAGCCGACCCCGGTGACCGCCGACGGCTGGCTGCCCGGAAGGACGAAGTCGAGCGACCACGGCAGCAGGAGGACGGCCGCCACCGCGACGGTGGCCAGCGCCACCAGCAGGGACTTGAGGGAGCCGGTGACCCGGCCGGCCAGGACGGCGCCCAATGCCAGGCCGGCGCCGGCCACGACCACCATCACCAGCACCGGTGGGGCCAGGGCGGCCACCACGGCCACCGCCACCCCGAGGGGCAGGACGGCGTGGAGGGCAGGGCGGGTGTCGCCGGCCGGCCCGTAGGGCGGGATGCCCGAGGCCCGGAGGAGGGAGCGGACCACCCAGGGCGCCAGGCCGTAGGCCAGCACGCCGTGGAGCCGCCCGGCGGAGAGGGCGTTGTAGGGCAGGGGGATGGCCACGTAGGCGACCAGGGCGGCCAGGCGGGCCCGGTGCGACCCGAGGGGGCGGGCCAGCCGGTAGGCGCCGATCGCCCCGAGGGGGAGGGCGCCGAGGACGACGATGGTGCGCAGCAGGGCGGTGGCGCCGCCGAGGAGCAGCCCGCCCAGGCCGAGCAGGCCGAAGGCCGCCGGCGCAGGGGCCTCCGATCCGAGCCCGGCCTGGTTCCAGCCGCTGGCGAAAGAGCGCAGGAACGAGGTGGCCCCCGGGAAGGGCGCCAGCTGGTGGACGGCCGGGATGTGCCCGGTGATCAGATGCCGGCTGCCCACCAGCAGGACGAGGGCCACGCCGGTGCCCACGCCCATGGACACCAGCAGCTGGCGGCTCTGTGGATCGCCCTCCTCCAGGGCCCGCGGCCGGGCCAGCGCCCCCCTGGTCCGGCGCCGGACCCGTTCGGTGGCCAGCTGGCCCCGGAGGAACCCGGTGAACCGGGCGCTGCCCCGTGCCTGGAGGCGGCGGACCTCGCCGTCGGGGATCCGCCGGGCCTTGCGCAGCTCCTGCCGGGCGGCCCGGAGCTCCGACATCCGGCGCAGGTTCCACGACCACGCCCGCGCCGTGTCCCGGGCGGTGGCGGTGTGCCCGGACAGCAGCCCGAAAATGACCTCGGCCACGGCCAGGAGGGCCACCTGGGGCAGCACCCGCACCAGGTGCCAGGTGCTGTAGCCCTTCAGCACGGCCCGCAGCCGGTGGCGCAGTTGGTAGGCCCGGGCCTGACCCCTGAGGATGGCACTGGACTCCAGTGGCCGCCCGAGGGCGGCGGCGAAGGGCAGCGGGCGGGTGCCGTTCATCACCGGCCGTCGGCCGGCCGACGTGGCCTCGAGGTGGCGGACCCGGGCGCCGGGCGCCACCACCACGCGGGCCCCCACCACCTGGGCCCGCCAGGACAGGTCGAGGTCCTCGCCGAACAGGTGCATGGCGGCGTCGAACCCGCCCAGGCTGGCGAACAGGTCGGCCCGCACCAGGGTGAAGCCGCCCGGCGCCACGAACACGTCGCGCACCGCGTCGTGCTGCTCCTGGTCCAGCTCGCCCCGGTCCACCAGCGGGTGGGGGGCGCCGCTCTTGTCCACCCCCATGCCGACCTGGAGCAGGCGGCGGGGGTCGTCCCAGGCCACCAGCTTGGGGGCCACCAGGCCGGCGTTGGAGCGGAACGCCTCCTCCACCATGATCCGGAGGGCGCCGGGATCGGGGGCCACGTCGTCGTGGCAGAGCAGGAAGTGCGAGGCGCCCTCCACCAGGCTCAGGGCCTCGTTGGTGGCCGCCGCGTAGCCGGCGTTCTCGGGCAGGCGGCGCACGTAGGCGCCGGGGAGGACTGCGGCCACCCTGGGCGTGGGGTCCTCGGCGCTGTTGGCGTCGATGACCAGCACCGACAAGTTGGGGTAGTCCTGCTCGCCGATGGCCCGGAGCGACTCCTCCAGCCAGGGCCCGGCGTCGCAGGTGACCACCACGGCGACGACGGGCGGCGCCTGCAACGCAGATTCCATCTCAGGCCGAGGCTAGCCGGGGAGGTCCCCCGGACTAGGGACAGGGCCGGGCCACAAAAGGCAACGGTTGTCGGGACGGTGGTGCAAGATCTGCGGTGCGGCGGGCGGCGGGGTTCCTATGCTGGAGGCGATGGACGACGCCGTCCCGCAGTCGCTCCGCGACGCCGCCTACATCCTGGTGGGCCTGAGCGTGATCGGGTTCCAGCGGGCCCAGGTGGCCCGCCGCGAGCTGGCCCGCCAGCTCCCCGGCCTGCCCGACCCGGCCGACCTGGCCGACCACCTCCCGGCCGGGGTCCGAGACGCCATCGAGACGGTGGCCGCCGCCCTCCGCAGCCCCTAGCGCCGCTCTCTGGAGGTTTTGGTCCGCTCTGCGGACCTTTTCATCCAGAGAGTGCGGCGAAGGCTTCGTCGAGGACGGCGGCGAGGGTGTCGTCGAGGGGGATCTCGGGCTGCCAGCCGGTGGCGGCGCGGAGGCGGGTGGGGTCGCCCTCCAGGACGGGGACGTCGACGGGGCGGAGGAGGTCGGGGTCCTCCACCAGCTCCAGGTCGGCCCCGGCCAGGGCCAGCATGCGGCGGACCACGTCCTCCATCACCACCGAGCGGCCGGAGCAGACGTTGTAGACCTGGCCCGGCTGGCCCCGCTCCACCAGCAGCCGGTAGGCCCGCACCACATCCCGGACGTCGAGCAGGTCGCGGGCGACGGAGAGGTTGCCGACCTTGAGCGCCCGGCGGCCGTCCCGCACCGCCTCGGCGATGCGGCGGGCGAAGGCGGGCACGGCGAAGGTGGTGGACTGGCCGGCGCCGGTGTGGTTGAACGGTCGGGCCCGGATGACCGGCAGGCCCCGGCCCAGGTGGGCCTGGAGGCCCACCAGCTCGGCCGCCGCCTTGCTGGCCGCATAGGGCGACACCGGACGGCGGGGCTCGTGCTCCCCCACCGGCAGCTGGTCGGGCCGCACCGAGCCGTAGACCTCGGCCGAGCTCACCACCAGCAGGGTGGGCGGCGGCTCCAGGGCCCGGGCCGCCTCGGCCACGTTCACGGTGCCGCCCGCGTTGACCCGGAGGTACTCGCCGGGCTCGTCCCAGGACCGGCCCACGTGGGCCAGACCGGCCAGGTGGTAGATGGCCTCGGGGCGGACCGAGCCGACCGCGCCGGCCACCGCGGCGGGGTCGGTGACCTCGACCTCGCCGCCCACCGACACGACGTCGTCCCCCATGGCGGACAGGTGGGCGGCCAGCCACGGCCCCACGAAGCCGGTGCCGCCGGTGATGAGGGCCCGCACCGTCTCAGCCGTCCCCGGCGCCGGCGCCCGCGCC
>JBOGHQ010000300.1:0-1641 GCA_050744785.1 Acidimicrobiales bacterium
AGGTGCCCCTCACCTCCCCCGGGCCGGCGCCGGCGGCCGGCATGGTGCCGGTGGCGCGCACGGGCTACGTCGTGCAGCCGGGGGACACGCTGTGGAGCATCGCCCGTTCACTCCAGCCGGCGGGAGATGTCCGACCGATCGTCGGGCAGCTCGACGCGGCTCGGGGCGGCCGGCCCCTCCGGGCCGGCGAGCACCTGGTGCTGCCACAGCTCGGTGGGCTCAGTCCAGGGTGACGATGCCGCGCTGCTGGTCGGCCACGAGCGCCTCGATGGGGCCGCGCGGGAAGCGGCGGTGGCCGCCGAGGGTGGCCATGTAGGGCAGCTTGCCGTCGTTGGCCCAACGGACGACGGTCTTCGACGAGACGTGGAAGAGGTCGGCGACCTCCGACACCGTCAAGTAGTCGCGAGCCGCCTTCTTGCGCCCTGCATTCTGATTGGCCATGTGTGCACGCTCCCCGGCATCACCGGCGCCACCACGACGTTGTGGTGGGCGGCGAACCCTTTCGTCATTGTTCGACGCTTCCGCCAGGACTCTCGGCAGTTTCGCTCCCGCTGAGAGCGATGGGTAGGCCATTTTTCGGACCGCTCGGGCCCGGCGCCACGACACACCTACCCAAAACGCCCGAGTTGCTGCTCGTCGTCACCTCGGGGAACGTAGCGTGCGAGCGATGCGCTGCCCGTCCTGCGCCAGCCAGGAGGACAAGGTGGTGGACTCCCGCACCGCCGACGAAGGCGCTGCCATCCGTCGCCGCCGGGCCTGCCTGGCCTGCGGTCGCCGCTTCACCACCTACGAGCGCATCGAGGAGGTGCCGCTGGTGGTGGTGAAGCGATCGGGACAGCGGGAGTCGTTCGACCGGTCCAAGCTGGTCGCCGGGCTGCGGGCCGCCACCAAGAACCGGGGGGCCGCCGGCCAGGTGGACGCACTGGCCGCCGAGTTGGAGGAGCAGTTCCGCCTCGACGGGCCGGAGATCACCAGCCAGGCCATCGGGGTGGCCGTGCTCGACCGGCTCCTCGACCTCGACGACGTGGCCTACCTGCGCTTCGCCAGCGTCTACAAGGGCTTCGAGGACGTGGGCGACTTCCAGCGGGAAGTGGGCCTGCTCACCAAGGCCACCGCGCCCAAGCGCCGGCCACCCGACGCCGGCCCTGCCGGCGCCGGCGAGTGACCGGTCCTACGGGGCCGCCACCACCTCGGCCGACACCGGCGCCACGCCGCTCAGGCCCAGCGCCCGGGCCGCCGCCGCGCTGAGGTCGAGCACCCGGCCGGCCACGTACGGGCCCCGGTCGTTGACCAGCAGGAGCACCCGGCGGTCACCACGGGTCACGGCCAGCAGGGTGCCCAGGGGCAGCTCCTTGCTGGCCACAGTCCAACCCTCCTGGTCGTAGATGGCACCGCTGGCGGTGGGCCGCCCGTTGAACCCCGGCCCGTACCAGGAGGCGTTGCCCTCCACCCGCGGGCCGGTGGGCACCAGGCCGGAGGGCAACGGCCCGAGCGCCACCGGGCCGAAGGGGATGCGGCGCATGAGGGACAGCTGCCGCTCGGTCGCGGCCCGGTGGCGGGGCAGCAGGGCGGCGGGGTCGAGCGGGCTCGGGGCGTAGCCGCCCGGCGAGGCGCCCACGGCGGCGCTGAGCGCTCGGGCCC